>JAQVUB010000227.1 GCA_028699735.1 Lentisphaeria bacterium
CAAGTACAGCGCAGGCCGCGGAGATAATCCCCGGCATGAACATTGCTCGCAATTCTTTGTCGGAGAGCCAGCTGGCCAGCCAGGACGGCGGATTTTCAGGATGCTGTATAGGTAAACCACTCATACTTCAGTAATTTTTTCTAACCACGAAAGGCACGAAAAATTTCGTGAAGTTTAGTGTTTTTTCGTGGTAAAAAACTTCATCGCAGCAGACGCAGAGTCAGTTCTGCTTCATACTGATCCAGATCGTCAAGCGGACATTGCGCAGTGCCGCTCTGCATCGCCGCTTCAGCGACTTTGCGGGCAACATGCGGAACCACTCTGGGATCAAAAGGCTTTGGAATCACATAAGTAGGCTTTAGGGGATTCTTACCGGCAAACATACCGGCGGCAGCGTCTGCAGGATATGCAGCCGTCAGGATCGCTAAAATATCCGCCGGTATTTCCATATTGGCAATTTCGGCCAGAGCCAGCGATGCGGCCAGCTTCATCTCCTCATTGATATCCCGGGCACGAACATCCAGAGCCCCCCGGAAGATGCCCGGAAAACCCAGCACGTTGTTGATCTGGTTGGGAAAATCCGTGCGCCCGGTACCGACAACCATTGCCCCGGCTTGTACGGCCAGTTCCGGCATGATTTCAGGCACCGGATTGGCCATCGCAAAAACAATCGCGCCGGGATTCATTGAACGAACCATCTCCTCCGTCACGCAGTTGCCACTCGAACAGCCCAGAAACAAATCCGCTCCACGCATCGCTTCGGCCAGCGTGCGGCAAGGGCGATCGGTCGCCAAAGCCATCTTTTCGGGATTGGATGCGTTCTCTTTGGTAATCACCCCTTTGCGGTCGCAGATAATCACATTTTCCCGGCGAACCCCGGCGCTGATATAGAAATTCGTGCAGGAGATTCCGGCTGCACCGGCGCCATTAACCACCATCTGGATGTCTGACAGCTTTTTCCCGGTCAGTTTGACTGCATTCAGCAGAGCCGCCAGCGAAATGATGGCCGTACCATGCTGATCATCATGAAAAACCGGAATGCCCATCCGCTTCTTCAAAACGGTTTCAACCTTGAAACAGGCCGGCGCGGCAATATCCTCGAGATTGATCCCGCCAAAAGTCGGCTCCAAGGCGGCAGTCAACTCAATCAGCTTGTCGGCATCGGTTTTACCATCCGCAGTAAAGACATTCTGCAAGCAAAGCGGAATCGCATCAATATCGGCAAAGCGCTTGAACAAAACGCTCTTTCCCTCCATAACCGGCAAACCGGCTGCCGGCCCGATATTGCCCAAGCCCAGAACCGCCGTCCCATCGCTGACTACCGCTACCGAATTCCCCTTGCCAGTGTACTCATAAACAGCCTCGGGATTTTCCTGAATCTCCAAACAGGGTTTCGCCACCCCCGGCGTATAGGCCAGGGAAAGATCCTGCTGCGTCTCGCAGGGCTTGCTGGATACAACGTGCAATTTGCCCGGAACCGGATAACGATGATACTTTAAACTGGCTAAATCTCTGGGATCCATAAAATACCTTTGCTCTTGAGTATGTGAAAAATAAAAACCGTAAAAAAAAATAATATAATACTGCCGGACGAGGATGCAGGACTTCACCGACACTTCGAGGAAGAGCAGTGGTTTTTTTACAACGAAAAGACACAAAATGGCTCGAAAAAAATTCATGGCAAGTACACTCATGCAAACAGTTAGCGCCACTATCATGATTTTTTTTTCGTGCCGTTCGTGTCTTTCGTTGTTAAAAAATACCACTGCCATCCAGTTTGACTGACGCATTCCCCTGCTGCAAAACTTGCAAAAGTTCAGTCAAGACAGTAAGCTATTATCATTGCGTTTTCAGAATGAATCGGATGGGTCAATGAACGTATTTTTTGAGTTTCATAAGATTGTCTTGCACCTGCAGTCTGAGGGCATTGCTTATGCCTTGATTGGTGGAGTAGCAATTGCTTTCCACGCAGAACCGCGTTTTACAAAAGACATTGATATACTGATCCGTGAAAGTGATTTGGATAGGGTCTCAACGATCTTAAAAAACGAAGGATACTTTCCGTCGGCTCCCCCATGGATGTTCAAAGACTGTAAGCTGACTCTACACCGTTTTCTGAAAATTTCTGACCATGATGAGATGATGATTGACATCATGGTTCCGGGCGATAAACGCTATGATAAAATCATTGACAATGCTTTGACCATAGAGTCCGAGGGAACAGGTATCGTCAGAGTCGCCGCAAAAAACGATTTAATCTGGCTCAAGAGCCAACGCAACTCAAAACAGGATCAGGCGGATATTGAGAGGCTAAATAATGAAAAATCCTGATACCGTTCTGCGTGAACTGGGACAACTCTACGATTTCTACAAAGAAATTGCTCGATTCCGCATGAAAAAGTCAGAAAAGCCCAATGCCATTGAAAAAAAAGTTCAGGGTGGGCTGACTCACACAACCCAATTTTAAACCACAAAAGGCACAAAAAAGCACGAAAATTTTCGTGACTTTTCGTGCCTTTCGTGGTTTAAAAAATCAAGTATCGGTACTGTTTTTGCGTGCGGCGGCGGCGAGCGCCCAGGCGAGAGTGCCGGCGGCCAGGCAAAGCACGACATACAGGATCCAGCGCGGGAAGGAGTTTTTCACTGCCGCTTGCAGAGGGATAGGATCACCCTTGCGTTCGAGCAGAGTCGCCTTCTGCACTGTGGTTTTCTGCAAAGCCTCGCGAATCAACTCCGTGCTGCCATAATGCGGCTCGGCTCCATCGGGTTCCGCTGTCAAACGGCAGGGCAATTGTTCAACTTCTGCAAAAAACAACAGACGGTATGCTGGAATCAGATATTGGATTTTTTGCAGTTTCAGAGGAGGATTGTCATCATCTTGAAAAAGAACTTGCAGCGCTCCTGCGTTTTGCGGCGCAAAAAGGAATTGGAGGTGATTTTTCCGGTAGCCGGGCAGATCAATAGCCCAAATGCGCTCCTCCGCAAGCAGCTGCTTTTTCTGCTGTAATACACGGACTTTTCTGCTGAAATTGGCTTCTGCGCATTCGATGCGGATCCCGCAGACTGGGAAACAGGATGGTGACAGTTCGACGCTGGTCTGTTTCTGATCGGGAACACTTTGCATGGAAAATTCCTTGCCGTCCACTGTCAGCCAGCAGGGTTTATCCTCTGCCTGGCGATCATAGCGCCGCCAAAAGCGCAGACGGTCGATCTTGAAAGCCTGCGTGCGGATTTCGGTGGCGGAAACCATCTCAACGGCTTCGTCCTTGTTCCAGGTCTGTCGCACAGAGCGCAATTCCGCCTGACGTTCCAGCGCCGCCTGAGAAATCAGCACTTTGAATTTACGGCATTTGCGGCTGTCAAAAGTCAAATCGACATTGCGCAACTGCAGGATCCTGCTGCTGTCAAAGATAAAGCCATCCTCGAGCAGACTGTTCCAGGTGCCATTCTCCCAACCGAGAATTTCGACGGTCTGTTCGAAATTACGTACACTGGTCTCGATACTCAGAGCATTGGGCTGAGCAGATTTTTCGTCCAGCTCAAAATGCAGTTCCAGACCGCCCTGCCCGATTTCCCTGACCAGCGTCCCCGCACTGCCGCATTCATCCTGCACATGCACCGTGGCACTGCTCATAATCTGTTCCCGCACCCAGGGCACCGCTTTGCCATGCCGATCCAGAATCCGCAGACATTCCGGACGTCCGCCCAATGAAATCAAGGCCTCCGCCGGCAATTCCAGACTAAGAAGCGCGCTGGCTTCCCCAGCTGGCACATCAATCTCATATTCGCAGAGAGCGCCCCTGGCTGCAAGCGTCAGCAACCCGCTGAATAATAAACAAAAAAAAGTCCTCATAGTACCTTCAACCTGTTTTCGTGTCTTTTCGTGTCTTTTCGTTGTTAAAAAAATCCGAAAGGCTTATGCTTCTGTATCCGTTTTCCAGAATTTCAGGTAGATGAATGCGGTTCCCATCAGCAGCAGGCCGAACAGAAGGAAGGCAAGCACCCGGTAGACGGCATCCAGACGGCTCAGATCGTAGAAAAAGACTTTGCCGACGACCAGAAGAAAGAGCCCAAGCCCCAGATAGCGCAGCCAGGAAATATCTTTTTTCAGTCCCTGGAAAACGAAGCAGAAGGCGAAGGCGCCCCACAAGACTGAGATTCCGCCGCCCATCAAGCCGGGCAGGCGATTGGCCAGAACAGTATTCAGTTCCCAAGTCGAATAGATAAACAACAGCAGCGGCCAGAGTAAACTGCAAATCTGCCCAAGCTTCTTCTCCCGCTCCCAGAGAAAATTCCGGAAGTAAAAGATTCCCAGCACGAGGAATCCGAAATTCAACGTGCGCATGGCGCTGTCCCGCCAGAAAAATTCGACGGTATTATACAAAAATTTCAGATTTGGGCTGAAGAACAGGAAATCCAGGAAGAAGGTCTTGATCAATATCCCCAGCAGGAGTACCTGGAAGAAAAAGCGCCAGACGTTTCTGCCCTCAGCCGCTTTAAGCATGGGCAGTACTGCAACGGCGGCCAGCACCCAGAGTGCCGTCAGCGCCGCCGGACGCAAAGGCCAATAGCAGAAACTGATCGTGCGGTGAACTTCAAAATTCAAATACAGGAAAAGCAGGACAAAACCGCAGGTAAGCAAGGTGGCCGGCAGCGAAAAGGGCAGAGTCCTTTCCCGGATATCGCTGCCTTCCGGAACTGACAGAGTTCCTTCCGCCGGGGGACGCCGACTCAGTCTGGCGGCTGCGGCAAGACAAGCAACGGGCACCATAAACTGGACGATGCGTTCGGCAAACCCACGCCAGAAAGTCGCCGCATCCAAACTGTAACTCCCCGAACCACCGAAGACAAAAGCCCGCCCGAGATCATGGCAGGCAAAGCGCTCGAGGCAGACGATAAACAGCAGCCAGGCGGTACCACGCAGAAAACGGCTGTTCAGGGAATATCCCAGCCAGAGCAGCAGCAGAGCCTGCATCGCCCAGGCCGCACCCAGCCAGCGCGCAGAAAAAACGACCGGAAAGGTCAGTGTCAGGAAGAATGCCGCCAGACCCAGGAAGGACAAGACCAGCCCCTTGTCACGCAGCTTCCGGCTCATGAACAAATAGGCATGCGCAATATAAAAGATAGTCAGTCCCAGAGTCAACGGGGCATACCAGAGCCGTTCCGGCGTCATCCGCCCGATCAGCAGACTTCCACTGA
>JAQVUB010000228.1:0-1733 GCA_028699735.1 Lentisphaeria bacterium
CAAATATTTACCACAAAAGGCACGAAAAACCACGAACTTTTTTTAAGAGTTGGCCTGCTGTGTTGATGGTAACCATCTGAAATTTTGTTGTAATTCAAGGCAATGACAGTAAAAAAGCAAATTTTGTCGGTAAAATATCAGGTTTGTATATCAGCTTCCCTACAAAATTTTCGTGCATTTTCGGGTCTTTCGTTGTTAAAAAACTCTCAGGGCGGGATCTAGAAAGGACAAGGAACGATGATCATTACGGTAGCGAGTGGAAAAGGGGGCACCGGCAAGACGACCTTTGCCGTCAATCTGGCATATGCCCTGGCAAAACGGGAGCAGCAGAAAGCGGCGGGTATTCAAAAGAAGGTGCGATTACTGGATTGTGATGTCGAGGAACCCAATGATTATCTTTTTGTCCGCCCGGATTTTACCGAGGAGACTTCGGTCAAGGTTGCCAAGCCAGTCTGGGACAAAAGCAAATGCACGGCCTGCGGAAAATGCGCAGAGGTCTGTCATTACAATGCCATTGCCTTAATCAAAGGAAATGTGCTGATTTTCAATGAGCTTTGCCATTCCTGTGGAGCCTGTTCCTGGGTTTGCCCGACCAAGGCTTTGACCGAACAGCAAGTGGAAATTGGCAAGGTGCAGGCCGCGAGCGCTCCGGCACCCTTCTTTTTTGCTCATGGCCTGCTGAATGTCGGAGAATCCCTGGCGCCTAATGTCGTACGGGCAGTCAAACAGCACCTCGACAAGGATGCCATCAACATCATTGATGCCTCCCCAGGGACTGCCTGTCCAGTCGTAGCTGCAGTACAGGATGCCGATGTCGCACTACTGGTCACCGAACCCACCCCGTTCGGCCTCAATGACCTGAAATTGGCTGTCGGCCTGACCCTGAAACTCGGCGTGCCGACCGGAATTATCGTCAATCGTTCCGACGGCGAAGATCGTCTGATTGCCGACTATGCGGAACAGGTCGGAGTACCCATTGCAGGACGCATTCCCTTCCGAAGGGATTATGCAGAGACTTATGCCGAAGGCGGTATCCTCGTCGAGCATTTCCCGGAACTCGCGGAAAACCTGCTGGAAATCTATGACCACATGGCCAGCGCACTGCCACCAATACCCGAAGAAATGGAAATGAACCCCGAAAACCGGGAATTTCCGCCGTTCGAAAAGGGTACTTCAAAAACCGGATATCAGGAAATCACGGTTATCAGCGGCAAAGGAGGCACCGGCAAAACTACCCTGACTGCCTGCTTGGCACAACTGGCCGGACAGAACGTGCTTGCCGACAACGATGTCGATGCCGCAGACCTGCACCTTCTGCTGGCACCCGAAGTGCGCGAAAAACACGATTTCACCGGTAGCATCAAAGCTTTCATCCATCCGGAAAAATGTGTTGGATGCGGGCAATGTGCGGCCGCCTGTCATTTTGCGGCCATTCATCCGGAACCGTCGCCCATTCATCCCGATATGATGGTTTATCGGATCGATCCGGTCGCCTGTGAGGGCTGCGGGCTCTGCCCAAGGGTATGCCCGGTCGCTGCGATTGACAGTAAAGACAATATCACCGGCAGCTGGTTTGTATCCAGCACCGAATATGGTCCCATGGTGCATGCTAAACTGGGAATCGCCGAAGAGAATTCCGGACGACTGGTATCGCAAGTACGCAACCGTGCCGCCCAGCTGGCATCCGAACTGAAAAAAGAATATATCATTGCCGACGGCCCTCCCGGAACCGG
>JAQVUB010000228.1:1833-5198 GCA_028699735.1 Lentisphaeria bacterium
ATGCTAAACTGGGAATCGCCGAAGAGAATTCCGGACGACTGGTATCGCAAGTACGCAACCGTGCCGCCCAGCTGGCATCCGAACTGAAAAAAGAATATATCATTGCCGACGGCCCTCCCGGAACCGGCTGCCCTGTCATTGCATCCGTCTCCGGAACAGATCTGGTAGTGGTGGTCACCGAACCAACCGTATCGGGCGTCCATGACATGGAACGGGTCATGACCCTCGCACGACATTTTGCTGTGCCGGTCGTTATCGTCATCAATAAAGCTGATCTGAATGACGCTCAGGCCGCACGCATCGAAGATATCGCCTCGGCTCATGGTTCCAGAGTCATCGGAAAAATTCCTTTCGACCGTGCAGTCAACAGTGCTTTGATGGCTGGAAAAACCGTTTTGGACTACGGCCAGACACCTGCTGCCGCGGTCATCCGTAACATCGGACAGGAAATCCGCAACATCGCCGCAGCAAAGCAATGAATATATTATCAAAAAAAGGGGGGCTGCCCCACACCACGAAAATTCAGACGACAGGATTCAATGGTTTCTCTGGTCTTCAGAATTCCCAGCTGCGGCCAGCGGCTCCGGCGCAGACTTTATCCGGGAATTCCCGGAAGAAGGCAGCGCTTGCCGCTTGTCCGGTGCAATGGCACGGAATCCATTGTCGTACCGGCAGATTCCGGAGAGCGTCGAACGTTTTCCGCATGCGTTCTTCGGAAGCATTGCAAAGGTGGAATCCGCCAATCACCGCCAGAATATTTTGTCCGGGAAAACGTTTCTGTGTCCAATGCAGAATATTAACGATGCCAGAATGGGAACAACCCGTGCAGACAACAATCCCTTCCTCCAGCCTGCACAACAGCACCAGTTCATCGTTCAGGGGATCCGCCTGCAATGCTCCGGTATCGAGATAAAATGGGCCGCCGGTATCCTCATACTCCGTTTGCCGGGGAATCGGCCCGCTCAACAAAAGGTTTTCGCTGAGCTGCAACGGCCCATCCACCAAATGCAAATTTTCTGCAGGCATATGATCCAGGGCACAACGGGATCCGGAGGGCATCGAGATGTCTTTGGGGCTTGCATCGCGAATGGAATAACGCATCTGCCGGACGCCGGGATGGCAATATACTGGCAACGATGGTACGGCTTCAAGCAGACAGGGGATTCCGCCGGTGTGATCATAATGTCCGTGAGACAGGATCAGGCCGTCGACGCCTGACAGATCAACGCCAGCTGCAGCTGCATTGGCAGTCAGAACGCAGGCATCTTTTGCACAGTCAAAAAGGATTCGCCGATGATCCATTTCGATCAGCAGGGCAAACCCATGCTCGGCGACAAATCCCGACTCCGCCTGATTGTCGCTGAGCAGCACAATTCTCAATGGACTGTACATCTCTAAACTCCCTTGCAAAGGACAAATTTTCCTTCACCCCTGACCATAACCTGCTGATTCCGGGAAATTTCGCTGCGCAACTGATACAGTGATGCATATTCAGAGACAATCCAGGCCTTGATTTCCAGCTGTGCCGGACAAGGGATCGGGTGCAGATAGCGAACATGCAGGTCTCCGGTATAAGCCTGGATGCCACGATGAAACAGGCAGTTGGTCATGGCGGCATCGAGCAAAGAGGCAGATACCCCGCCATGCAAAATGCCGGGATACCCCTGCATTACGCGACGGGTCTGAAATTCCGCCCGTACCCCGCCCTCGGCAGTATCCTGAAACGAAAGCTGCAGAGAACAGGGATTCGAACCTCCACACAGCAGACAACCCTGGTGGGAGGAAGCGCAAACAGATAATTCCTGTGCTTTAGTGATCACACACATTATCGCCGCAATCCAGCGTCCCTTCCAAATACGCCACCACCAGATTTTCCGGGCTGTCAGCGGGAGCCCCGACCAGAACAGTAATGCCATGTCCGGCAAAAATCTGCTGAGCGCGTTGTCCCATGCCACCGGCAATCACCAGAGTCACACCTTTCTCATGCAGCCAGGCCGGTAACACGCCAGGTTCATGGGGCGGAGGTACCAAATCCGTGCGGCTGATGATTTTATGGCTGGCCTGATCGACTTCCAGCACAGCAAACTGCCCGCAGTGCCCGAAATGCATGCACAACTTGCCGTCAGCCAGAGGAATCGCAATTTTCAAGTTCATTTTTCTTCCTTTTTCATTGAGATGGATAGACACAGACCCGGCGCCGGCAGGCTCATCCTTGCAGGTTCAGAAGCGGTTTGATCAATTCCTGCATGATGGCCGCAGTCGGCGATGCAGCGTAATAACGCAGGAAAGCCCGTCCGGTATCACCGGCCTGGGCAATCTGGGGATCCATCGGGATGGCTCCGAGAAAGGGGACTCCCAGGTCATCCGCCATGCTGCGACCGCCGCCAGGCGGAAGAATCTGGGTGACTTCGCCGCATTTGGGACAAACAAAACCGCTCATATTTTCAATGATCCCGAGAACATTCAGCTGGATCTGCCGGCAGAAATTGATGGATTTTCGGACATCGACTGTCGCCACCCGCTGCGGAGTGGTAACGATTACCGCACCATCGAGATGGCCGATCAGCTGACAGATGGACAAGGGTTCGTCGCCGGTTCCAGGTGGACAGTCAATGATCAGATAATCCAATTCACCCCAATGGACGTTTTCGAGAAACTGCCGAATCACGCCAATTTTCATCGGCCCGCGCCAGATCACTGCCTGATCCGGGCTGCTGAGCAGAAATCCCAGGGACATGACTTTCAGGCCCCCCAGATCAACCGGCAGCAGTTCTTCCTGAGTGCCGCCGGGTTTTTCATTTTCCAGCCCCAGCATGGTCGGAATGCTTGGCCCATGGATATCCACATCGAGCAAACCGACTTTGTTGCCGGCCAGCAGCAAAGCAGTCGCCAAATTGACGGCCACCGTGCTTTTCCCAACGCCCCCCTTGCCAGACATGACAATGATCTTATGCTTGATGCAATTCAACTTGTGCTGCAACTTCTGCCGGGCGGCAAAATCCGCATCACTCTCGTGATTCATCTTCCCGGTAAAATCTCTCGAATTCGGCTCTGACATGATGGAATGAATTCTCCTGAAACGTTCAATATTCCCGGATGAAAAAAAGTCTGCCACAACTGGCAAACGGTGGTTTTTTAACCGTGTTTCGCCCTGCATCCGGAATCCAGGGCGACAATCGCAAATCTGTTTGGTGGAAACGCGAAAAGGCAGCTGCAGCGAGTGAAAATTCCCGCTGTTTTTCCCCTTATTCTTCACTGCCGGATTTGGCATGCAGCAAAACATGGGTGCCCATCGGCATGCCGGCACGCCGGGCAATGACTTCACATTTCACCTTAAAAAGAAAAAAGACCCTCGCAGACGTACC
>JAQVUB010000229.1 GCA_028699735.1 Lentisphaeria bacterium
TTCACAGCCTAACTCGTGATTTCTTCGAATGATCGGTAGAATCGATCAGATCGGTCAGATCGGTCGGATCGGTCAGATCGATCGGATCGGTCGGATCGGTCGGATAACAATTTGTTCTTCAATGATTTGTGAATTAGATATGAGAAAAGCCTTGCTCGAAAAGCAAGATTTTGGGGGATAGTAACACGATGGAAGCATTGATACAGGAGGTTCTCGATCAGGTTAAGACTCCGGAATTACGCGCCTATGTAACCGATTTACTGCTGGAAATCTGTCAGGTGGATACATCGCCTTTTGCGGATGTCAGCCGCATGCGGGAGGCAGAAGACAGGGTATTTCAGAGTCTTGAGCGTGAATTTGCCGGATTGCCGTTTCCGGGGGCTCACATGGAACGCCGTGCTGTCAATCCGGCGATTCAGGATCATCCCGGTTTTTCGCAGTTGCATTTTACCAAGACGGATTCTCGTCCACAGGGATTAAGTGCAGCAGAGACTTACCGGGATCGCAGCAATCTTTTGTTTTATGTTCCTGGGGAAAATGGCCAAGAGGAAAAGGGAGTGGCGATCAATGCTCATATTGATGTCGTCAAACCCTATTTTCCACCGCGTCTGGAAAATGGCATTGTCTATGGGCGAGGCTCCTGCGATGACAAGGGGGCGATTGTGACCATGCTTGCTGCTTTGAAAGTGCTTGCGGCGGTATTGAAGAAAGCAGGAAGTCGATTGAAGCGCAATGTCGTTTCGATGTGTGTTATCGAGGAAGAGCCAGGCGGCAACGGCTCCTTATCTTTGGCAATTGACCGGGAATTGAAAAAGCTGTATGATACGATTCTGGTGTTGGAATGTTGCGGGAACAACATTCATCCGGCCAATCGTGGTGCGGTCTGGTATCGTGCGGATTTGGCTTGTCCCGGAGTAAATCTTTTCGAAATGTCGGCTTTTGTATATGAGCAGATGGAACTGGAAGGGCGTTCAATCAAGGCTGAAAGCCGGCATCCGCTTTTTCCGCAACGCCCGGTGCAGACCTGTCATGGACAGATCGGACATTATGGTGAACACCCCAGCCGCATTTGCGGGGAAGTCGCCTTTGAGCTCTGCTTCGATGGAAAAATCAGCAATCAAGTTCAGCAGCTGGTGGAGGACGGCATCGCTTCGGCGTTGGCAGATTATCTGGCTTTGTATGGTGATAAGACGAAGGTGAATGATCCAACGACCGGCCAACCAAAGGTCGATCATCACTTTGATCTGGAAGTCCTTGCCGACCGGATGGTATGCAAGGTGCATGGTTCGACGGGACACATGGGCTCGATTATGGAAAATGACGGAGCCATTACCAAAATGGCCTGTTTGGTGCGGATGCTGTATCGGATGAAAAAGAAGTTGCGTCAAGCCAGCGGTGGAGAAGTGACACTCCAGTTGCACGGGGAGGAGACGGCTCCTGCTTTGAAACTGGAAGGCGGACAGGGTTTTGTGCCTACGCATGCGATTTCTGAAGTCATGGAGCGCATGCGCCGTGCTGCAGTCGAGGGGGCTTCGGCCTATTTGCGTTTGGAAGGTCACCCGGAAGCCGCTTCGGACTGCGTCAGGGTCAGCTATGACAAGCTGCACAATGCAGCGTTTGACGGGGATCCTAAATCTCCTCAAATGCTCCATGCCATTGCGGCAGGCAAAGCTTCCGGTATCTGGAAGGAAGGACAGGCCGTGACAGGCTGGACGGTATCCTGTGATTCCCGGCTGTTCGCCTTTGAATATCCGGAGATGCCGGTCTTGACCAGCGGTGCGGGTCTGTTGCAGTATGCTCATTCGGATTCCGAACAGGTGCTGGTTGAAGATTTGCTGAAGAGTATTGCATTTGTCGCTATTTATCTTCTGCAAGAAGCAGGAGTTTCCCGATGAGCTGATTGAGAGCTGGTAGAGACCGGATTTTGGAGGTGTTCTAATGTCGATGAAGTATTGTCCGATCATGAGTACGCTCGGGTATGTGCTGTCACCTGCCCGGGACAAGGTTTTGCTGTCGCATCGGATAGCCCGTGAGACGGACGATCAGTACGGCAAATTCAATGGTCTTGGCGGGCATATGGAGCCTTCGGAGGACATTGCCACTTGCATGATGCGCGAAATCCGTGAAGAGGCTGGTATCGAGGTTACTGGCATGAGCCTGCGCGGTACGGTTAACTGGACTGGTTTTGGTCCCAACAAGGAAGACTGGCTGGCCTTCATCTTTCTGGTTACCAGCTTTACCGGCGTCCCTTTTTCCAAGAATGACGAAGGAACACTGGCCTGGCACCCGCTTTTGGAAATCAGCAAGCTGCCGATGTGGGAAGGGGATCGCTTTTTCCTGCCTCTGGTTTTTGATGATGATCCCAGGCATTTTCATGGTTGCCTCCCCTATAAAAATGGCTTGCCGGTCAGCTGGAAATACGTCCGGTTGTAAGGGTGCTGGTTTTTTTACAACGAAAAGACACGAAAGGACACGAAAAAAATTCATGGGATGAACGATGCATGCTCGCAGTCAAAGCAGCTTCCATGAATTTTTTTCGTGTCCTTTCGTGTCTTTTCGTTGTTTAAAAAGAATTCATCCGTCACCAGTTTTCTGATTTTCTGCTGGCATAAGGATAGAATACAATTATATTTATCAGATTACTTTCGGCCCTCCTTCGGGAGGGCTTGTGTTTTGGCAGAGATTGGGTTATTGGAGGTTATTTGTGAAAGTCCTTGTTGTCAATGCTGGTAGTTCTTCGGTAAAATTCACGTTATTTGAGATGGCTGACCAGTCTGTATTGTGTAAGGGGTTGGTCGAGCGCATTGGTTTGAAATCTCCCCGCCTGGTGTATCAGCGTGCAGGCGAAGAGCAGCATGACGAAAAGCTGACGATTGTAAATCATAATGGTGCGATGCAGGCCATCTGCCATAAACTGATCGATGCAGAGCAGGGAGTTCTGAAGAGCCTGACAGAAATTGATGCGATTGGACATCGCGTGGTTCATGGCGGCGAACAATTTTCCGCCGCAGTGGTGATTGATTCTGCGGTCAAAGATGGCATACGCAAATGTTCGGCCTTGGCGCCTTTGCACAATCCCCCCAATCTCGATGGGATTGAAGCCTGTGAAGATTTTTTCCCGGGGGTTCCCAATGTGGCCGTTTTTGATACTGCTTTTCATCAGAGCATGGAGCCGGAAGGTTATTTGTATGCACTTCCCCGTGAGCTGTACAAGAAATTAGGGATTCGCAAATATGGCTTTCATGGAACCAGTCACAAATATGTCTACTATGCCGGCTGTGCATTTCTCGGGTTGAATCCGGAAACGGCCAAAGTGATCACCTGTCATTTGGGTAATGGGGGCAGTATTACGGCGATCAGAGGCGGCAAAGTTCTTGACACCAGCATGGGTATGACTCCGCTGATGGGACTGGTGATGGGCACCCGTTGCGGCACGATTGATCCGGGGGTGGTTCTCTATCTGATCAAAAATGGTTATACGGCTGATGAGGTGGATGTCATCCTGAACAAAAAGAGTGGTATGCAGGGGGTTTCGGGGATCAGCAGTGATATGCGTGATATTGAGGCGGCTCGCAACAGCGGAAATACGGATGCTCAGGAAGCCTATGATCTGTTTATTCACCGCCTGTTGAATTACATCGGGGGATATTATCTGCTGCTGGGTGGGGCAGACGCCATTTTCTTTACTGGCGGCATTGGTGAAAACAGTCCTGCAGTTCGTGAATCGGTTATCCGGCAGATGTCGGTATACGGATGTGAACTGGATAACGAGGCAAATAAAGCGCGTGGTAAACAGATTGTTCTGAGCCGGCCTGGCAGCAAATTACAGGTGGCGATTGTCCCGACTAATGAGGAACTGATGATAGCCCGGGAAGCAATTGGCCTGGTGAAATGAGGGTTTGAGAGGGCAGCGAACTCCTGCGCAGGAGTTGCTGTGTAATGTGTCAGTGGAACTGGGTTACAGTGGTATTTTTTAACCACGAAAAACACGAACAGACACGAAAAAAATGCATGACAGTGGCGTTAATTGTTTGTCTGCGTGGTTCTTGCCATGAATTTTTTTCGTGTCTGTTCGTGTTTTTCGTGGTTCAAAAAATATCAATGCCGCCTTGCTTCTCTGATGCATTACTTTTCATATTGGACATCAAGAAGAAGGAAAGCGTACAATGGCAGGATTAAAGGGTAAACTTTTTCCGAAAGCAGCAGCCGCAGGATTGACAATCGTATTGCCGGAAGGGCAGGATCCCCGCGTGATGAAAGCGGCCAAACTGGTTGCTGAAGCGAAGATAGCCAAAGTCAAAGTATTGGCCACCCCCGAGGAAGCAGCGGTCTCGCAGCAGGGAATTTCCTTTGCAGGGCTGGAGGTGGATGTTATCGATTATCTGCATTGCAGCGAATTTGACCGTCTGGCCAATGTGTTATATGAGCGTCGCAAGAGCAAGGGGCTGACTGAAGAACAGGCTCGTGACATGACCCGGAATCGTCTGTATTACGGGAACCTGATGTTGAATCAGGGCATGGTCGGCGGGCTGGTGGCAGGTTCGATTGCCTCGACACCGGATATGCTTCGCAGTGCGTTTCATTGTATTGGCACTGCCAAAGGAATTAAAATTGGCAGCAGCTGTTTTGTGATGGATTTGCAGCAGCCCACTGCTACTGGTGAAGAGACGCTTTTGTATGCGGATTCCGGGGTCAATCCGAATCCGACGGCAGAGGAGCTGGTTGATATTGCGATCAGCACGATCAAGACGCACAATGCCCTGATCGGAACCCAACCCCGTCTGGCCTTTTTAAGTTATTCGACGAAAGGGAGCGCTAAAGGGGAACTGGTCGACAAGATGCAGAAGGCGACGGAATTGACCTTGACCCGGATTGCTGAGCTGGGCATTGACGCTCTGGTTGATGGTGAACTGCAGGGGGATGCTGCCCTGGTACCATCGGTCGCCGCTTCGAAAGCACCGAAGAGCCCTTTGAAAGGCGGGGCGAATATTCTGATTTTTCCGGACTTGAATTGCGGGAATATCTGCTACAAGATCACCGAACGTCTGGCCGGGGCTGATGCCTACGGGCCAATTCTGCAGGGGCTTGCCAAACCGGTCAACGATCTGTCACGCGGTTGCAGTGCAGAAGATATTGTCGGTGTGGTGGCCATCACTCTCTGCCAGGCATTGGTAGCAGATAAATAGGTTTTTTT
>JAQVUB010000230.1 GCA_028699735.1 Lentisphaeria bacterium
CTCATGGCCAGACCAAGACGGGAAACCATGGCTGCAAGACCGGCATCATCCAGCTGCAGAAAACCATCCAGGACTGCCACATCGGGCGGGGTTTCCGACTGCACTTCCAGGCTGTCGGGTTTTGTCAAAGCTGCTTCCCGGCTCTCCACGGGATTGATCAGATAGTTTTTGCTTTTCAGCAGCTGTTCCGGTGAAATCTCTCCAGCGAGTGCATAAACGGTTGCGGTACGAACCAGGGGGCGTTCCTTGCAGGTCAAAAGCTGCACACATTGTGCGGCTGAGTCTGCACGCTGATCATATTGCCCGGGCAGAAATTCGACGGCAAACACCTTTGCATGGAGTTCCGGAAGCAGTTCATCGTAGACAAAATCGCAATTGGGTTCGGAGAGAATGCTGTCGCGCGCTGCAATATATTCGCTGTCGCTGAGTCCCGAGAGGTCATAGCGCTTGAAAATACGCAGAGCCTGCAGGCTGCTGAGGCCAGGAATGTCCCGCAGGTCGACCAGCAGCTGCCTGGCTTCCACATCAAAACCGGGACGTTTCTCAACAAATACACGGCGTACCAAACCCATGCCAAGACTCCAATTTATAGAAAAACGATCGCATAAATAATGCCACTTGCATTAATATAATGCCTCACTGGTATAGAGTGCGTTGTCTCCGGTACTATGTCTTCTCCAACTGTCGGCGCTCCGGTTCCCTGCCAGACGCCTTTGCCGCACTTGAGTGCGTAGACCGCTGATCCGGCGGGAGAAATCCTCGGATCTTTCTCAGCACTGCACTAATTCGCCACCGGAGACAAGCACTTGCCGAAGCTGACCGCCGTCGGAAATTTTCAGCGTGCCGGAATGGTGATCCCACCAATTGATGTTCAGCGCGTAAAGAGTCCGCGTTTCGTCTTCCTGCTCGTACACTGCAAAATTGATATCGTCGCTGCCTTGCGCCCAAAGCTTGGCTTTTTCCGGTTCGATGGCTCTTTCGATTGCCATTTTCATGGCAGAAGTGTACTCTTCGACAATTTCCGACGGATAGCAATCATTGGCGAAAAACACCACTTCGCCTTTGCCGATGCGTCGGGTATAACTTCCCGACTCATGCTGCCAATTTCCCAGCAATTCATCCAGAGCCGAATCGGTGACATAGACACCGGAACCATTATGGATCAAGGAGCTGGACAAGTGACGCTTCGTCAGGATCAGGCTGCCGCCATTTTTGACATATTCCAGCATTTTTACCCCGTCTTCCGGATAATAGGTGTGCCAGCCGAGGAAAACAATCGCCCGGTAGTCTTTCCAATCACCATTGAAAGGCAGCAAATCCACCGGTCCGTAAGGAGTGCCGGAATACCATCCCTGCGGAAATTTCGGACATGGACAGCGGTAAATCCAATCCAGCAGGCTGCGCGGATAAAAGAGCTTCAAAAGTTCAAAACTTTTCTCGGCATCTCCGAATTGCCACATTTCCCCCTCCCGGCACCATGCCGGCAGTTTCCTTGCACACCATGCGTCGTATCTGCCCTGAATACACGCTGCAGGCACCACAAGTTTACCCAATCGCGGATGCGTTTCCATAAAGTCCCGGAACTTTCGGTGCGCTTCCCGGTGAATCTGGCAATTATGACTGAAACGGTTGTAATCCGCAAACCCCTTTTCCATGCGCCATAGCCCCTCCTCGGTATTGATTTGAGTCACCCCCTGGAGATAACAGGTGGCAAGTGCGAGAAAGTACCTTTCAGCGTGTTCCGGTGTATCGTGCGGCGTGGAACTCCACTGGGTAGCCAAATGTGCGCCAAACCCTTTCGCATGATAAGTATTGGATGCCGCGCGCAAGGATGCCAGTGTCAATTCTTCCGGCCCATACATCTGTTCGGAAACCAGAAAATCATATCCGGCCTGAAAAAAGTAATGGAAAAGGGTTGATGGTCCGGAGTGTCTTTTGGATTCGCCCCTGCTGGTTGCCAGATTGTGGACGAAATCTTCCGCTGCCTCAAGCATATTTCCCGCATTGGTCGGATCAAAAAACCACCAAGCCCGATCGCCGTTGCGTTTGGGACGGGTATGCGGTTGAATACCGCCGTAATTTACTCGCTTGGCTAGAAGATCCGAGTAGGGTTCCGGCAAAGGTTCGGTTTTCCACAATTGGTTTCCCCAGTAGTAAAAAGCTCCGTCATTTTCGTGAGCCTGCCTTCCAAGGTAATATTTGCCTCGCATCAATTCTTCTGGGGGGTTGGCATCACAGCCTGGCAATTCCCGGCCGTCTATCATCAGCGAATAGTACATGCCGTAGTCTTCCAGCAACGGAATTATTTTTTGCCACATGGCGGTATTGACAAAACGGCTGCCGCCCCAGCGGTAAGATTGCCGGAAACAGATGGCATTGCCGATATTTTCCGCGCAATACCATTGGATAAAACGCTCCATTTCATCAATTTCACGGGGAATAAAAACCGAATCCCCAGTGGACAGATAGATCCGTTGATCTTCAGGGACTGCGGCAACCTTTTTCACGGTAAAGCTGTCAGAAAATTCTCCGCTGGAGAGGATGATCTCCATCTTGTCAGCAGCCAGCGGCGGTAATTTCATCACATGCAGACCCTTTGAAGCAAAAGTACAAGTGTCTTTGCCGCAGGAAACCCTGACATCATTACAATTCGTACGGAGCATCACCGGACAAGGTGAATTTTCCGGAATATTTTCCCGCACTGCAATGATTTCAAAATCGTGGTTGCCGTACTCCAGCAAATCGAGTTGCTGCAGAAGAAAACCGACGGCATTGTCATAATCATTTTTAAAGGTTAATTTGACCTTATGCTTTCCCGGCGTCAATACTCCGGCAGGCAATTCGTGATCCATGCGCCGGACGATGGAAGTATATTTGCTGCCGTCAAAGATACTTTTTCCGTCGATTTCACAGGAAAATTCCAGATAATCCCGTCGGGAAAAATGGTCTGCCACATAGTTGTATTTTGCCTCGCGGTTCTGTGTGGGAGCCAGCGGCGGAATGATATTGTCCCTGCCCGGCATGGTCAGCCGTGGAGAACCGAAACGCAGCATTCCGGATATCCCTTTGCCAATATGCAGATTTATGATGATCGCACAAGCATCATCCGGGATGGTATAATCCTGGACAAGTTCCTGCCAGGGAGTGCTGCCGGGAAGTATGTCCAAAACCACTGTTTCATCCGGTTCATCGAAAGTATCGTTTTCATGCCGTCCGTTTTGAGCGCGGTAAACCTCCATTACTGCCGCCACTCTGCTGTTGGAAGGGATCACTAAATCCTGGGTTTTCACCGGAATGGAAAAAGTACTGCGCGTGGAATTGCCCTTTTCTCCATTGGAAACTAAATCTGTGCGGAAAAGCTTGATCCAGGCATTACGCTCGTACGGTTCTGCATGACAATGCGCCGCCAGTGCAAAAGTTTCCCGGAAAGAATCCCGGCGGGTCAGGGCGTCATCAATGCTCATGCTGATGCTGTAAGGGCTTCCCATCTCGCCCCGCCACTTCCAGAAATAGTCCGGTTCACCGGTCAACAACAACGCGTGAGTCACCGGAAAGTCCCTTTTCGGAACCTCAAAAGTATATTCAAAAGTTCCCATTGCCGGGATAAACCCCGTCCGGTCCCCATTGACATACTCTAATAAAATCTCTCGATTGAAAAATTGCATACAAACTTAGGCGAGCCTGAAAATCATCAAAACACCATCGTATTGCGTAAGTGAACCTGGGTAACAGAGGAATTCTTTTTGAACAACGAAAAGCACGAAACGACCCGAAAAAATTTCATGGGAAGCAGCTTTGAATGCGGGAATGCGTTGTTCATCCCATGAAATTTTTTCGGGTCGTTAGTGTCTTTCGTTGTAATAAAATACCACTGCCACCCAGCTTTGCTGACGCATCACAACACCATATCCTTCTGAGAGCAATCCACAAGAAAAAGCTGTTCCCTGTCCTCTGTCACCCTTTCACGCAAAAAAGTGCCGGTTGACGGTGGCAATGCCGCTGATCAGGGTTCCGACAATGCCCACAAGCCCCTGATCCGTACCACAAAGAAACAAGTTTTTCAGTGAACAGGTCCCATTGCTGAATTTATCAGGACTGCCATAGATGCTGCCATTCAGGTGCCCGCTATAGCGAAAAACCGTCTTTGGCGTCATCACTTCAGCGGAAAGGATGGACTCCGCAAGCCCGGGCCAGGAAGCGGCAAGAATCTCCTTCTGCCGCAACAGTACCGCATTTTTCGCTTGCAGGTTGGCTTCCGGAGAAAGATTTAACCAGTACGCCGGATTTGCCAGATGAGTCATTCGCAACTGCCGGGCGGCTGGAATTTCCTCACAACCCCGGTAATTCCCTGGCATGCAATAGACCTGACTGTCAAAATCGACAGGCTCTTCCGGGGGAGCATAGCGGAAAAATGCTTTTCCGCTGCGGAAAAGCGTACAGGCTTTGATGCCAAAACAGGCCGGAGGCTGCGCGAGTGAGAAGATGGTTTCCAGAAATCCGATCTGACCGGGTTTGGCAGTGAGCCACTCCGGAGGAGGGGTATCGCAGAGGCTGGCCGTTTCCCGGGCACCAATGCAGGAAATAAAAACATTGGCCTGATGAGTTTGCCCTTTGTCATCGGTAACGGACGTTATCTGCTGTCCATCCCCATGAATCGCAGCGATTCCGTTGTTAAGGGTCAGCTCCCCCCCCGCAGAACGGATCCGCTCAACCAGAGTCTGGATCAGCCCTTTCATACCTGCCTTTGGACGGGAAAAACCCTCGAGGTAAATACTGTGAAACATGATACAGAACTGCTTGAAATCCATGTCTTCAACACAGGGATTTCCGTAATACATCAGCGGCATAAACAAGATTTCCTGCAAAGCCTCTGAAGTCAGATAGGAAGAAACCACCTTCCGGGCGGACTGAAACGGAGCCTGTGAAGCAAAACAGTCCGAAGTCCGGATGTATTCCGCCAGGCGCCGGAAACCTTCTGCCTGATCCGGAAATTTCTCGTTGATCTCGTTGCTGAATGCGGCAAAATCATTGCTCATGCGCAGTTGATGCCCGGGAAATTCAACCAGGGAATACGTTTGCGGTCGGAGATCCAGGTCTTCACGGCGCAGGCGCAACTGCCGAAGCATTTTATTCAGAGGTGCACCACGCTGCCCAGCCGCTACATAATTGGTCAGGGCAT
Organism: Lentisphaeria bacterium; assembly: GCA_028699735.1. Classification (GTDB taxonomy): domain Bacteria; phylum Verrucomicrobiota; class Lentisphaeria; order Oligosphaerales; family Oligosphaeraceae; genus JAQVUB01. The sequence continues at coordinate 5,180 of JAQVUB010000230.1, forward strand.
GCAAGCCGACATCG
>JAQVUB010000231.1 GCA_028699735.1 Lentisphaeria bacterium
AAGGATGGCACGGCGAAGCGCAGCATTATCTTTTTTCGGCGAAAATGATCAAAGAGAAGATTCAAATCCTGAATGGACTTTTCCGGTCCGGCCCGCAAAAGTCGTCCGTTCTTCAGAGATAATTACTTCGAATGCGGCATAGGATGATAGTCGCTCCCGCATTCCTCATGTTCAAGAAATAGTGGAAAACTGAAAAATGAAAAATCCTCTGGGGGTTGCTGATTACGGCATGAATGTATGGTATGGCGGCTGTTTCAATCTGGAGCAACGTCTGGAACTGCTGAAATCCTGCGGGGTGGCGGGAATTGAATGGCTCAGGGCAGGAGATATGGCCGAAGCGGTTCAGAACGCTTCAACTTTCCACCGCATGGGGATGGATTTTGCCAGCTGCAAGATGAGTTCGCCTGAACTGACCATGAAATGCGCGAGCGCATTCGGAAAACAGTATATCTGGATCGAGATTCCTTGTCTCAGGGATGTCCCCTTTGATGTCTATTGCCGACGCGCCAATGCTTTTGTCCAGGCAGCAGATTTTTATGGAATCAGGGCAGCGTTGCACAACCATCTCGGTACGAGAGTGCAGTCGCAACAGGAATTGGAAAATTTTTTGGAAGCAGTACCCGGGGCGGCATTCCTGTTGGATATCGCGCATCTGCATGCTGCAAACGGGGACTGCGTGGAAGTTGTTAACAAATATCATGATCGCCTGGCCGCCGTGCATTTCAAAGATCTTTTTCTCAACGACGATGCCGGTATGGAACTTTGTGCGCGCGTCCGGTTCTGCGAACTGGGCGCCGGCAACGCAGGATTGAATTATGAAGCCATTGCACGAACATTAATGGATTGCCATTATGACCAGTGGATATTGATCGAACACGACACCCATCTGCGTCCGCCGGAAATTGATATCAAGACCAGCGCTGAAATATTGAAAGGCCTTTTTGCATAAAGAGTCCAGAAGATACTCCGGTGTTACATGACCAGTCACTCGCCCGCAAAAGGAAAAGGCGGAAACCTGCTCCCGCATGCAAAGCGCCAGCAAACCGACGCATTCCATAGGCGCCCGCGACTTCCGCTTTCATGAGAGGGCTACAGGAACATCTTCTCGAGGAGGATGGTTTGTTCGCGTTCTGGGCCGACCGAGACGATGCCGATACGCATACCGCAGGTCTGGGTAATTTTATCCAGATAGCGCCGGCAATTTTCGGGAAGATCCTGATATGTTCTTACTTTGCTGATATCCGTCAACCAGCCGGGCATTTCCTCGAAGACCGGTTCGACTTCTCCAAGTACCTTCAAACTGGCCGGAAATTCATTCAGAATTTTTCCCTGATGACGGTATCCTGTACAGATTTTGAGGGTAGGCAGCTGATCCAGGATATCCAGTCTGGTCAGAGCCATGCAATCAATGCCATTGATCATCCGCGCATAGCGAAGAACGCAGGCGTCCAACCAGCCGCAACGACGCGGTCTGCCAGTGGTTGTACCATATTCATGGCCGGTTTCACGAATGGTATCCCCAGTAGTATCAAGCAGCTCCGTCGGAAAAGGCCCTGCCCCCACACGAGTCGAGTACGCCTTCACCACCCCAATCACTTTATCCAGACAGCGAGGTCCGACTCCGCTGCCAACACAGGCTGCCCCTGCACTGGGATTCGACGAAGTCACATAGGGATACGTACCATGGGAAAGATCAAGCATGGTCGCCTGAGCCCCCTCTAACAAAATCTTTTTACCAGCTTCCATCTGTTGATGGAGAAGCGCCGCCGTATCAACAACATACGGACGCAATTGTTCGGCAAAGTCACAATACTGCTTGAAAATCGATTCAAAATCCAGTTCTTTTTCACCGAAGACCCGGCTCAGAATGCGGTTTTTATACTCCAGATTGGCTTGCAATTCTGCGGAGAAAGCCTCTTTATCGAGCAATGAAACCAGACGGATACCAGTTCGAGCAGCGCGATCCTGATAGCAGGGACCGATTCCCCGTCCAGTAGTTCCGACTTTCTGGGCGCCTTTCATGGTTTCTTCAAGTGCATCGAACAGGCGATGATACGGCATGATCAGGTGCGCCCGGTTGGAAATGCGAAGGCCGCTGACATCGATCCCTCGCTCCTTCATGGCATTCATCTCCTGCAGAAGGACTTCAGGATCGATCACCACATCATTACCGATAATACAAAGGCAGCCTGGAAAAAGAATCCCTGAGGGAAGCAGATGCAGTTTATGTTGAATACCATTGACCACAACGGTATGACCGGCGTTGTTGCCGCCCTGATAGCGCACAACCACATCCGCCTTTTCCGCCAGATGGTCGACTATTTTCCCTTTGCCCTCATCGCCCCACTGCGTTCCAATCACTACGATTGCTGGCATCCTTCTTCCTTTTTCAGTTCGAACGTTTAAAAAAACTTCGGTTGCGACTATTCATATCAGACTTTCAGTTCTGCCGCGTTGCCTATCTTGTCGGCATTGGCCATCAGAACCGGCTGTACGACCTCCTGCAAAAAATCCTGTACCTGTTCAGAGGAACGCCCGATGTAGCGTTCCGATGAAAGTGCTTCGCCCCAGTCCACCGGCATATCCCGGAAATGGGTATCCTGACGCAAACGATCGAGAAAATCGTTTTCCCCACCATCGATTTTGACATGATTGCCGGCGGCCTGCGAATGCCGACGGATCACTTCATGTAATTCCTGTCGATCACCGCCGGCCTTCACCGCTTCCATCAGAATATTCTCAGAAGCCATAAAGGGCAATTCCTGTGCCAGATGCCGTGCAATTACCTTAGGATATACCACCAGACCCGAGGAAACATTCGCAAACAGATCCAGGATTCCGTCAATGGCCAGAAATCCCTCCGCAATACTCAGGCGTTTGTTGGCCGAATCATCCAGAGTGCGCTCAAACCATTGAGCAGCGGCGGTCAAAGCAGGATTCAGTGCGTTGCAGAGGACATGGCGTGACAGCGCAGCGATTCGCTCACAACGCATCGGATTGCGCTTATAGGCCATTGCGGAAGAGCCAATCTGATCCTTTTCAAAGGGTTCCTCGACTTCTTTCAGATGTTGCAAAAGCCGGATATCGTTGGAGAATTTGGCGGCGCTCTGTGCGATGCCGCTAAGCACCTGCAATGCCCTGCTGTCGATCTTGCGCGAATAGGTCTGACCAGAAACCGGAAGGCAACCCGGGAAACCCATTTTTTGTGCGATGCGTTCATCGAGCAGGCGGCATTTCTGATGATCGCCGTTAAAGAGTTCCAGAAAACTGGCCTGGGTTCCGGTGGTTCCTTTGCAGCCAAGCAGGCGCAGGTTCTGCAGGAAGAAATCCAGGTCATCGAGATCGAAGAGAAGATCCTGCAGCCAGAGGGCGCCCCGTTTTCCAACGCTGGTTGGCTGAGCTGGCTGAAAATGGGTAAAAGCCAGGGTTGGCATACTCCGGTATTTTTCAGCGAAGCAAGCGAGGTTTTTGATCACTGTCAACAGTTTGCCGCGTACCAGCTCAAAGGCCTCCGCAAGCAGCAGCAAATCGGTATTATCGCCAACATAACAGGACGTCGCCCCCAGATGAATGATTGGACGAGCCAGAGGGCATTGTTCACCATAGGCGTAAACATGCGCCATCACATCATGACGAACTTGTTTTTCCCGGGCGGCTGCGACCTCGTAATTGATATCATCCTGAAACTGCTTCAGTTCGGAAATCTGTTCCGCAGTCACTGGCAGACCCAGTTCCTGTTCGGTCTCAGCCAAAGCAATCCACAATTTACGCCATGTTCGAAATTTTTTGTCAGCGGAAAAAATATACTGCATTTCCTCGCTGGCATAGCGTGCTGAGAACGGACTTTCAAAGCGGTCGTTGGACATCAGGATTCCTTTCGCAGCTGGGTCAATGCCTGACGGTATTTTTCCGCCGTTTTGCGCACAACCGCATCCGGCAATTCCGGCGCAGGCGGCTGATGGTTGAAGTGAATGCTATCTAACCAGTCTCGGACAAATTGTTTGTCGAGACTGGGCGGATTCTCCCCAGTCCGATACGTTTCCACCGGCCAGAAGCGGCTCGAATCCGGCGTAAGGACTTCATCCGCCAGAACCAGCTTGCAATTTTCATCTACCCCGAATTCGAATTTTGTATCGGCGATGATGATACCGCAAGAGAGGGCATATTCTGCAGCCTGGGAATACAGAGAAAGCGCAGCGTTGCGCAACTTGGCCGCCAGCGCTGGGCCTACTTTGCCAGAGAGAGCTTCGTAAGTCATCGGCAAATCATGCCCATTCTCCTCCTTGGTCGTTGGAGTGAAAATGGGTTCATCAAGCTTTTCGGCATTGACATACCCTTTGCGCATAGGAATACCGCAAACCGAAGAAGTTTTCTGATATTCGCTCCAGCTGGAACCGGCAAGATAACCACGCACGACACATTCTACTGGAATAATGCGTAATTTTCGCACCAGCATGGAACGATCCCGCAAATCTTCTTTGCAGACCTGCAAAGCCTCCGGATACTGATCGACATCCGCACAAATCAGATGATGCTGAATGCCTTTCAGTTGCTTGAACCAGAACAGGCTCATTTGCGTTAGTATGGCGCCCTTGCCCGGGATGCCGTTGGGCATAACACAGTCGAAAGCGCTGATCCGGTCAGTTGCGACAAACAACAACTGGTTTCCTAAATCATAAATATCCCGAACTTTGCCGCGTTTGGGCTCAGACAAGCCCGAGATAAGCGTCGAAAGAAGGGAATGATTGCGATCATACTGCATGGTAATGTCCTCGATGTGAAAAAAACAAAAAAAAAAGCTGCCAGAGAAATGGCAGCCGTTTTGTCTTCTGCAAATTGCAAACAACTGGCAAAATCAGGGAACTTCCACCAGTTAAAATAATATAAACCGGCAAATCAATTGTGCAATTTTTCGGCAAAAAAAACGTCATTGGCTGATCCTAACCCAGGGCGTCGCTACGGCCTAACGGCCTTGCTTGCCCTGGGCTGCTATGTCACCCCCCTTCGGGGTTAATTCGGGGACTGGTTCCGTCCGTATTCCGTCGATCGAGTTAAAACCAGCAAAACCAGCAAAACTGGAGAAGGGTTAATTTGGGGACTGGTTCTATCCGTGTTCCGTCCGTGTTCTAAAACTTTGGTTGTGACCGCCAGTCCA
>JAQVUB010000005.1:0-7037 GCA_028699735.1 Lentisphaeria bacterium
GACGGAACACGGACGGGACACGGACGGGACACGGACGGGACACGGACGGGACACGGACGGAACACGGACGGAACACGGACGGGACACGGACGGAACACGGACGGAACACGGACGGAACACGGACGGGACACGGACGGGACACGGACGGAACACGGACGGAACACGGACGGGACACGGACGGGACACGGACGGGACACGGACGGAACACGGACGGAACACGGACGGGACACGGACGGGACACGGACGGTTGACTGCTGTTGACTGACAACTGGCAACTGACAACTCAAATGTTATAGAACTGTTTGATTTGGTTCCAGCCTTCCCATGCGGAGTCGCAGTATTTGAACAGTTTCAGGTCTTTTTCGCAGATATATCCGCGTTCGACAAATATCTCCCAGTTGATGATTTTTTCCCAGTATTCTTTTCCGAAGAGGAGGATTGGAATGGGGTCGATGATACCGGTTTGCACGAGGGTCAGGGCCTCGAAGAGTTCGTCCATGGTACCGAAGCCGCCGGGAAAACACCCCAGCGCCTTTGCGCGTTTCATGAAATGCATTTTACGGATGGAGAAATAATGCAGGTTGAAGTTCAGGCCTTCGGTGATATAGGGGTTTGCATGCTGTTCGAAGGGAAGGCTGATATTCAGGCCGACGGAGATGCCTCCCATATCGGCGGCTCCTCGATTTCCGGCCTCCATAATACCGCCGCCACCTCCGGTTATAATGACAAACTGGAATCCGTCGGTTGTATTCTGATCGTAGGTGGTGACGATGCCGGCGAACTCTCTGGCCATCTGATAGTATTTGCTTTCCTCCTGTTTTGTTTCAGCAAGGCGTACCTGTCGCTGCAATTCAGGATCCTCCGGATTCTTTTGCAGATTGCTCCGCGCATCCGCCAATTTTTTTTCTGCGGCTTCCGTGGGGAGGGTTCTTGCGCTGCCAAAGACGACGATGGTGGATTCCACCCGGAAATCCTGCATGGTGACCTCTGGTTTCAAATATTCAGCTTCCAGGCGCAAGGCACGGCAAGAGTCCGAATTGAGAAAATCCAGGTCTTCGAAAGCTTTCAACGTGCTTTTTTTGCGATTCAGTTTTTTGATTTCTGCTGGATCGAGATCAGGCATTATTTTTTCCTTGACATACAGTGAAAAGAGGAGACGGGCTGAAACGGCGCCTGGACGACTTAGAGGGCGTTCAAAAAGGCTTTTTAACCACGAAAGGCACGAAAAAGCATGAACTTTTTTTAGAGTTGGGTTAGTGTGGTGATCGTAACCTTCAGCAAATTTGTCGTAATGCAAGCCAAAGGCAACAAAAAAAACAAATTCCAACTAAGAAATCTCAGGTTAGGACATCAGCTTTCCTACAAAATTTTCGTGCTTTTCGTGCCTTTCGTGGTTAAAAAACTTTTTGGACGCCCTCTACTTACTGTGGTGGAGGGGGGGGCATCGTGCCATCGGGTGGCATTTCGCCGGGGGTTTGGGGATTTTGCGCCTGAGCGGCCTCTTTGGCCAGTTTGATCTGTTCGGCAATTTGCTGTGGCATCCATTCAATTTCATCTTTTTCATTAGGCGCCTGGATGTACCCGCGTTCGGCGAAGCGTTTGGGCGTTTCAATGGCGGTCAGTTTTTCCTTTGCCTGTTGCGTCAGAATGTGGAAAATTTTCGTATGCAGCTTGTCGCGTTCAATCCAGAATTCCGCTTTGGAAGTCTTAATGCTTGAACCGGTTTTCTCGGGGTCTGGGACGTATCCTGCCGTATGAAAGGCTGGCGGCAGTTCCTGGCGCTTCAGGTCATCGACGCGACTGGCTTTTTTGGCATCATAGACATCATTTTCACGGCGGACATATTCGCTGATTTTAATTGCGTTCAGTTCCTTGTAAAATCGCGCTTCGGTATCTTCATCGAGGTCTCTTCTGCTGACATAGCGTTTGCCGATCAGGATGCGCTCAGCAGTGATAGCGGAAAAATTGCCGGTGACATCGGTATTGGTTCCCAAACCCTGCCGCAGGACGATCGAGATACGGTCTCCGGTTTTGAACATCTCATATTTTTTCTGAGCGTCAAGTTCGAATTGTTTGCGTGCGGAGTCCGGCAGTTCGATATTGACACGTTGGATGATATCTGCCGTTTTACTGTTGACAATTTCTTCCAAGGTTGCTTTGGGTTTAGCGATGGGCCATTTCCATTGAGCCATATTTACTCCTCGCAGATTTTTGAAATTCCCCAGTTTAGGGATTTCCTGTCCACGCTGGATCATGATGGAAATGAACCGGGTTGTGGAATCCCGGGTGACGGTTTTGGCCACGGTTTCATCGACATACTTTTTGATTTCCTTGAGGATTTCATCTCGTTCGATGCGCCAGTCAACGGTTTCAACCATTTCGGTGTCCTCCTCGTCTTCTTCTTCGGGGGCGGCCGCAGGCACGGCGTCTTGCGCGATTAGAAGCTGGAGTGTGAAGGCAAGACTGAAGCTCAGTATGGATTTGTACAGAAATGCAGGCAACATGCGGTTGAAAATATCCATTGCAATGAATCTCCTTGGATTACTTATGAAGAGAACTGGAATTTCAGGTAAAGAAACCCGACCTGATTTTCCCTTTATTCAAACTATTCAAACAAATTTTTCAGACTTTGGAAAACTCCGGCAGGACGCCATTCTTTTTTATTTACATAGAACTTGAAATGATTTTCAGTAAAACGCTGCTTTTCAATTTCAGGACGGAGTTTGTCTGTGGCTTCCTGGCGCAGCCGGGTTAATTCCTGCTGCAAAACGACTCCGGCCGGCACCCAGTTTCCAGGCTTGACCAGTTCTATAGGGTCATGGCTTTTCGGAAAATATCCACCTTTGCGCAAAGCTTCCGGAAGGGTTTTGAGAAAAAGATCATCGGTGTTATTTCGGAGGATTGCCATTTGCAGGTTATTTTGTCGGGTGACAAAATTCTGCCGTAAGTCTTGTGTTTTCACGGTATCAAAAGCGTTTCTCTGTTCTTCAGCGATATCTTTGACTGGGATCCACCGCGAGCCGATAAGCACTCTTTCCGGCGAAATTGCGCTGACGATTCCGCTGGCCACCGGATTGGTTTTGATGCGTGTCCTGATACTGACCTGGTCGCCAATCTGATACAGTGGGAAGATTCTTTCCGCTTCCTGAACAATCTCCTGCAATTCCTTTATAGGTCTGGCTGCCAAAGCCGCTTTTTCCGCTTCTTTTCTGGTTTCTGCAAAAAATTCTTTGGCGGATTTTTCCGGTTGCTGTACTGGCAGTTGAATGTTCAGGGAGGCCGCTGCGCTTTCCAGGGTGACGGTCGTTTCGACCTGTTCTTTTACTTCCTGCTCGATCCGGGCAAAAATTTCTGCACGGGTTTTCCGCCAGCCCTTCAGGGATGCTTCGGTATCCTCTGCACAATAGAGGGGGAACGCCAGGCATGGAAGAAGGGCAAAAAGCATGGAACAAAAGAATCGTGATCGACGAATGCACATTTTCAAACAAGCCTCTCCTCAAAATCCAACGTTCAAAAAAATCTCAAAGGTACTATTGTTAAGTATAAAACCTCTACTGCCATTTTCAACCTGCGAAAAGAAAAAGGGAACAGCGGTAATACCTCAGATGATGGAACGGGGGTTCTCTTTTTTAACAACGAAAAGCACGAAACAACCCGAAAAAATTTCATGGGAAGTGGCTTTGACTGCGGTAATGCGTTGTTCATCCCATGAAATTTTTTCGGGTCGTTTCGTGTTTTTCGTTGTTAAAAAATGCCATTGTCATATCATCCGACGCAATGCCACTTGCCGCTTACGGGGTCGGGTAAAATGAGCAAGGAAGGTTATATTATTGTTTTTACAATAAAGATTTGACAACAGAAGAGGGGAAAATATGTCTGACAAGATTCATATGTCTGCCAGTGGTTTGATCGTTGGCGATCACCCTGTGATACCTTTCATCATGGGGGATGGTACAGGGCCTGACATCTGGCGGGCCACTGAAGCGGTTGTCGATGGAGCCGTTGCCAAAGCTTATGGCGGACAGCGCCAGATTGTCTGGAAGGAAGTCCTTGCCGGCGAAAAGGCCTTTCACCAGACGGGCGAATGGCTGCCGGCGGAAACACTGGCTGCCTTCAAGGAATATCTGGTTGGCATCAAAGGGCCGCTGACCACACCCGTTGGCGGGGGAATCCGCAGTCTGAATGTCGCTATCCGGCAGGAATGTGATTTGTATGTCTGCCTGCGTCCGGTACGCTGGTTCACTGGCGTGCCTTCCCCCGTAAAACGACCGGATCTGGTGGATATGGTGATCTTCCGGGAAAATACAGAAGATATTTATGCCGGCATTGAATTTGCTGCCGGAACGCCGGAAGCCACCGCCATGCTCCATTTTGTCAAGGAAAATTTTCCACAACGGTATGGCAAGATTCGTTTTCCCGAAAGCACCGGGCTGGGTCTGAAGCCGGTTTCCCGTGAAGGAACCTGGCGTCTGGTGAAAGCGGCGGTGGAATATGCCATTGCCCAGGAACGGGATTCGGTTACCCTTGTTCATAAGGGTAATATCATGAAGTTTACCGAAGGGGCTTTCCGTGACTGGGGCTACGAATGCGCGCGGCAGGAATTCGGCGCAGTTCCTCTGGATGGCGGCCCCTGGCATACCATCAAAAATCCGCGTACCGGGAAGGATATTGTTGTCAAGGATGTGATTGCCGATGCTTTCCTGCAGCAGATTCTCACCCGCCCGGCAGAATATAGTGTCATCGCCACCCTGAATCTGAACGGCGACTACATCTCCGATGCGCTGGCTGCTTGCGTCGGCGGCATTGGGATCGCTCCCGGTGGAAATATCAATTACCAGACTGGAACTGCGGTCTTTGAGGCCACCCATGGTACCGCTCCCAAATATGCTGACAAGGATATGGTTAATCCAGGCAGCCTGATTCTCTCTGCGGAAATGATGTTGCGTTATATTGGCTGGGGAGAAGCGGCGGATGCCATTCTGCGCGGCATTGACCGGACAATCGCCAACCGCACGGTCACCTACGATTTTGAACGGCAGATGGAAGGGGCAACGAAAGTGTCCTGTTCAGAATTCGGACGATTGATCGTCAAAAACATGTAAGTTATCAGTTGTCAACTGCCAACTGCCAACTGAAAACTGAAAACTGAAAACAGATGTTTGATTCAGAAGAACAATTCAAATACAAAGAGCAGGAACTGGAAGACACTCTGCGCCTGAACGATCGCTTTTCAGCACGTTATTTTACCCTGCTTGAACGCTTTGCTGATTTACCGGCCTGCGAAGAACTGATCATGGCTCAGCTGAAAAATGAGTTTCCGGCCGAGTTTCTGGCCAGTCTGGAAGCCTGGGATGAAAAACCGGTTATGGACAATCCGGAAGATTTTGATGACAAAGCACTGAAGGATTCCAATCCCTGGGATGAGCAGAAAAGCGGTGATTTGCCTCCGGAGATGAAATTGCTTCGTCAGTTGGATTTGCGTGGTCGCAAGATTGCCGCGGCTTTATTTCAGGGTGTTTTTGACTGGTGCAATATTCAAGTGATTCTGCTGCCATCAGAACACGGATCCAATTCGGTACGGGTTCTGTTTTTTCTGAGCCGTTCGATGGGTTGCTTTAATGCTTCCATGGATGCATTAAGCAGTCATGAAATTCATTCAACCGTTGTTTTGTGCAAGCGGGTTGTGACCTACCTCAACCAGGTGATTGCCCTGCTATCGACGGTGGCACGGGAGGGGCCGTCGAATCTGAAAGATTTGTTGCTCAGTCGGGTGCAGCAGCTGAAAACCCTGTTGAGGGAGGTGGATGCGCAAATCAGCGACAGCCGGAATCTGGCCCGGATCGAGGGACATTTTTGATGAGCGGGTCTGATGCAGTCTCAGGGCAGGGGAAAGCCATCCAGGCGGAAGTGAGCATCTGTGCTGTGGATTCACAGGGGCGCTCGTTGCTCTATGAGGGCGGCAGGAAAGTGTGGCTTAACAAAGCAGATCACACGATTTCTGCTGAAAAGCCAGCCCGGGTCACGTTGTTTTTAACGGGAGACTGGCTTCAGGATCGTAAAAGACCCCAGCTCGGGAAATTGTTGCTGCCTTCCGGGCTGATGACTCTTTCCGTCGATGGTTCCGGGATTGCCGCCTGGGATAGCTCTGTTCTGATTTATCTGCGCAGGCTGCAACGGCAATGCAGTGCCAAAAACATTGCCTGGGAACCCATCGGCCTGCCGGATGGTATGCGCAGGTTGCTGAACATTAGCAGTACGGGAATGCCACCCGATCCATCAGAACTGCCCCCGCTCCACGGCGGTTTTCTGCACAGGATCGGCACTTGTACTTGGGAGTTGCTGTCAACCACCTGGCAAATTCTTTCTTTCATTGGAGAGTTCACTCAGACTCTGGGCAAGTTCTTCTCTGGGCGAGCCCGTTTTCAGTGGCGGGATGTGATCACTCAGCTGGCGTCTGCCGGTCCGGCTGCTTTGGGCATCATTTCTCTCATTGGTTTTCTGATGGGGCTGATTCTGGCTTTTATCGGTGCGATTCCGTTGCAATGGTTTGCTGCGGAATCCTATGTTGCCAGTTTGATCGGAATTGGCATTCTGCGCCTGATGGGGCCAGTGATGGTTGGGGTGGTGATGGCTGGACGAACTGGCGCAGCCTATGCGGCGGAACTGGGTACGATGCAGACCAATGAAGAGATTGACGCTTTCCAGACTCTGGGTATCCCCCCGATGGATTTTCTGGTCTTGCCTCGTTGCCTGGCACTGACGATGATGATGCCTTTTCTCTGCCTTTTTGCCGATTTGCTCGGCGTCCTTGGCGGGCTTCTGGTGGCGACGTATTATCTGAAGATCACCTGGCTTGATTACTATCAGACTCTTCTGCGTACCACTCGAATGGAGGATTTACTGGTGGGTCTTTTTTCGTCCCTGGTTTTCGGTGTCCTGGTTTCACTCTGCGGCTGTTATCAAGGCATTTTTTGCGGGAGAAACGCTGAGGCAGTCGGAAAAGCGGCTACGGACGCGGTGGTCAACAGCATCATCTG
>JAQVUB010000005.1:7137-20305 GCA_028699735.1 Lentisphaeria bacterium
CAAGGAGGGAAATTGGCCCGTTTGTCGATGGCGTTTTTAATGCCTCTCGTGCGTCCGGCTCTATGTGGTCACTTCCCTCCTTGTCGTCTCCGTGGGAGGGAATATGGAGCGCCGCCGTCCCGGCGGCATCGGCTTCGCGCTTCGCTTTCATCACAACAAACAAGAAACCCCAAAAAAATCTCAAAAAATGAGAACGTGTCTCATAGATAGAAACCTGTGTGTTCTATTTCAAAACATCTTTCTAAAAAAAGAGAATTGGGTCGATAGTACGAATTTTTCTAGGGTTGTTGCTCTTGCGCACGATCTTCAAGCAACGGGTCTTTTCTGTCCCTGTCCCTTTTACCGATGAGAAAAACGTGAGCACAGAACCTGTCATCGATGCGGAGCCTTTGCTGGAAGTGCGTCATCTGACGATGAAATACAATCGGCGGGTGATCCAGCAGAACCTTGATTTTCGTATTTGCCGTGGGCAGGTTTTTGTGATCATGGGTGGCAGCGGCTGCGGCAAGAGCACATTGCTCAGGCATCTCACCGGCCTGCAAAAACCCGCTTCCGGGGAGGTTTGGTTTGAGGGTGAGAATTTCTGGAAACTGACACCGTCACGGCGGGATGACCTGATGCGGCAGGCCGGAGTTTTGTTTCAACGCAGCGGCCTGTGGAGTTCTATGACTCTGGCCGAAAACATCGCCCTCCCTTTGCGAGAATATACCAGCTACTCCGCAGCAGAAATCCGGGAATTGTGCGAATGGAAGTTGTCCCTGGTCGGACTGGCCGGTTTTGGCGGATATTATCCGTCGGAAATCAGTGGGGGGATGCAGAAACGCGCGGGACTGGCACGGGCCATCGCCCTTGACCCCAAAGTCGTTTTTTTTGATGAGCCTTCGGCGGGGCTGGATCCGGTTAATGCCAGCCGGCTGGATGATCTGATTCTGGAGTTGCGGGAAAGCCTGGGAGCCACGGTGGTGGTCGTGACGCATGAACTGGCCAGCATTTTTGCCATCGCAGACGAGGCCATTTTTCTGGATGGACTGAGTAAAACGATCATTGCCCGTGGCAAGCCCCGCGATTTGAAGGATAATTCGCAGAATCCCACCGTGCGGGAATTTCTGACCAGGAGGGGGAAAAGTGGTGGGTTGTAAGTTGTTGGGGAGATATTCGATCCAGTCCATCAAAGATCGGACTGATCGGACTGATCGGACTGATCAGTCGAAGAAATCACGAGTCAGGCTGTGAATTCACATGCAATCTCATCAGTCAAAGCAACAACCCTTACAAAAATTTTCGTGTTTTTTCGTGTTTTTTGTTGTTAAAAAAGCTTTGCGAATGCAAGTTGTTTTGAGTTGTCTGTAATCTGTAGGAAGCGAGAACGAATGGCTGCAAAAATGCGAGCGACTGCCATCGGAATCTTTGTCTTGGCGGGTTGTTGCCTGGGCATTGTGATGATTATTGCCTTCGGCGGGCGCAATCTCTTTGCTGCGATGCTGGAATACCGCCTTTATTTTGACAAATCAGTCAAGGGGCTTTCGATCGGTTCTCCTGTCATGTTTCGTGGGGTGCGAATCGGCCAGGTCTCTGATATCTGTTTGTCATATCGGGATCGTATCGAAGAAACCAGTACGGAATCGTGGCCGATCGAGGTGACCATTCAGCTGCAACCCGCAGCCCTCGGTATGAGAGTGGGCTGGCAGGATACCCTGCCGGAAAGCATTCGCAACCGGATGTTCGAACAGGATAATCTGCAGAATGTCCGCAATCTTCTTCAACATATGGTGGAAACGGAAGGGCTGCGCGCTCAATTGCAATCCCTCAGCCTGCTGACCGGTTCGCTCTTTATCGAATTGAATTTTTATCCCGATTCCGCATGGACAGAGCAGATGGGAAAAGACTTGGGCAAAGGGATTTTGCCGGTGGAAATATCGGCCATCGAACGCCTTAAACAGTCTTTTATCAAAAAAGATTTCAGCAATCATCTGGATATGCTCACGGTTGCTCTTCAGGATCTTTCCGGTTTCATCAATGCCGGCAAGTTTCGCAAGTTGCTTGAAGATATGAGTTCAGCGGCAGACAATGCCAATCAGATGATGGCCAATGGCACCCGGGACCTTTCCCCCGTTATGCGTCAGGCTGGAGCGGTTTTTGTGTTGATCGAGAGCGTTCTGAACAAATTGGAAAAGAGTTTTGATCCCCTGCTGGATTCGGCTCAGGGAAGTATGCGGGAAATTGTGCAGCAGACTGGAAAAGTATCTGCAGAAGTCACTGCTTTGACCAAAACAACAAAGGGTTTTGTCGAGCGTTTGGAGCGCATAACCGCTGACCATGAACCGGACATCCAGGCTCTGGTTGAAAATCTCCGGGAAAGCTCCGACGCAATGAATTCTGTTTTGAAAGAGGTCAAGACCCTGGTCGAACAACTCAAAGAAAGCAGCGCGCCGGATTCAAATATTCAGGCTGATCTGAAAGAAACCTTGTCTGAACTGGAAAAAGCAGCGCTCTCGATGCGCAGCCTGGCTGAATTTCTGCGCCGCAATCCCGAATCTCTTCTGCATGGAAAAGGGGAAAAATGAACCGATTCTTGTTTTTGTCACTGGCTGTTTTGATGCTGCTGTCCTACGGCTGTTTTTCCAGCAGTTCACCGACTCGCACCTTTGTCCTGTCGAAGGCCGTTCTTGCTGAGAGTGAAGACCCCGTGCAAATCCGCATAGGGCGGATTGTTCTGCCGGACTATCTGAAACGCTGGGAAATGGTCACTCTGGTAAAAGAACGGGAAGTGCGCATCAATGATTTTGCCCAGTGGGGAGAACTCCTCGAAGATGGCGTCAGAAGAACCTTGACGGAAAATTTCCGCCAGGTACTGGGAGCAGAACAGGTTTTGAACGCCAGCCAGCTCAATGAGGAGGAGTGCTGGCGCCTGGATTATGAATTTCACTCATTGACCGGAAACGCGAAAGGTGCCTTTGTGGTCGAAGTGCTTTGCCAGGCTAGAAGCGCAAAGGAAAAGAAACTTTTCAGCATTGCTTTTGAGGTGCCTTGCCCCCCTGGGAAACCCGAGAAATTGGTCGAGGCGCATGAGGAAGCGCTGGGGCGCCTGGTGCTGGAGACACTTTCTCAGCTGCAAAAGTAGGAACTTGGTGACAGTAGTATTTTTTTTACAACAAAAAATCACGAAGCGACACGAAAAAATTTCATGGGATGAACGACACATGCAAGAATCAACCCTGCTTCCGTGAAATTTTTTCGTGTCATTTTGTGAATTTCGTTGTTAAAAAAAGCACTGTTGCCCAGGTGAGGTATTACCTGAACGGACGTTTTACAATTTCGCAGGCCAGCCCATACCTATGATAAAAAAAACTCTTTCAGCAATCATTCTCTTGATCGGAATACTAGCCTTTTCCTGTGGAAGGCAGTCCCTTGCCGCAGAAGTGGCTTTGCAGCCCGATTTCACCTTTGAGAGTGAAGCAGAGCCGGAAGACCCCGCCCTGTTGCGCTTGCAACGCGGGGATCAGGCCATGCGTGAAAGACTGTATGAAAATGCCATCCTGAATTTCCAAGAGTACCGGCAGTTTGTCGGCAAGCGCCAGCCTGATTTGAGCAGAGCACTGGGAAAATTGGCGGAGGCCTATCTTGCCGCCGGGAATCTGCCGTCAGCCATCCTGAGTTTGCAGGAAGAGAAAAAAAATCGCGCGGACTTGCCTGCTTCTCTGCTTTCCTGGCTGGTTTATCTGGAAGCTCAGGTTCTCTTCAGGCAGGCAAATTGGAGTGCCTGCCTGGGCGTGCTTTCCGCTCAGCCTGAGAATTTTGACTATGGGATTTACAGGGATCAGGTTTTGCTGTTGCGTCTGGATTGTCTGGCTCAGCTTGAACAATGGCAGCAGCTGATCGGAGTATTGGAAAAACATCTGCAGGAATCCGGATCTGGCACCTTTGCATTACAGTCACGCCTGATCAAAGCGTATCTGGCTGCCGGAAAGCCCAGTCAGGCCATGACGCGCCTGGCAGAAATTGCCGGCAAAGTGACGGTCGCTGAGGAGTTTGAATATAAGGTGCTCCGGGTGCTGTCCCTGGCGGCTTCTGAACAGATCGATCAGGCTTTCACACTCTTTCAGGAAATCCGTTCACGCTGCCCGGAGGAACCGGATGCCGAATGGTGGCGCCTGATCTGGTATCTCGCTGAAACTGGCTACCGTCTGAAACGATACCCCGAAGCCGAAGCGGCCTACCGGCAGGGAATGCTCGTCGCGGTGGATGCGGAGGGGCGTGGAAAATGCCTGCAACGGATCGCTGATTGCCAAATTCAGCAGGACAAAATCAACCAGGCCCGGCAGACTCTCGAAGAATACCGGCAAAGTTTTCCGGAACGCCCTGAATATATCGCGGTGACCATGCGCCTGGCCGAATTGCTGCAGAAAACGGACAATACGCTGAAAGCAGCAGAGTTGTATGGGGAAATGGTCGATCATCCCCGGGTTCCTGTCGAACAGCGCTACCGGGCCGGCATTCAAAGGGCAACTTGCCTGGTGCGCGATGGACAGTTTATCGAAGCAATTGCCGCATATCGCAAGGCGGCGACCTTAAGCGGCACAGAACAAACGGCGGCAGCCGAGGCTCTGATCTGGGCGGCGGAGACGGCCATTGCCGCAAAAGATCTGCCACAGGCAGCCACCCTGTATCAGGAAGTCGCCGACCGCTATACTCAGACGGAGCAGGGCAGCCGGGCCCGCTTCGAACAGGCTCGCTGCCTCTTTGACCATGCAAAATATGCCGAGGCGGCAGCCGTTTTTCAGACTTTTGTCAGGGAGCATCCTGAACATGCGCTCGTTTGGCATGCACGTCTGCAGGCCGGTATTGCCGAAAGACGCTTGGCACGCGCCCCGGAAGAGTTTTCAAAAGCTGCTGCGGGGCTGCTCAAAATCGCCCGTGAATGCCCTGCCGCTGAACTGTCTATGCAAGCTTTTCTGGAATGCTTTCAGACCCAACAGAGCGCCGGAAAACTTGGCGAAGCGGCCAAAATTCTGCAGGAGGCGATAGAACGGCAACCGGATTCCAAATCTCTGCATTTGCTCAAATATCAACTTGCAGCGGTGAATTTTCAGCTGGGCAGGGAGGAAGAGGCTGTGCAGACCGCAGAAGATTTTTTTGTCCGTTATCCGCAGCTGCCGCTGGCGGCCGATCTTTATCTTCTGACCGGGGACTATTTTGCTTCTGCGGGAGATTATGCCCGGGCACAAACGTATTACAGCAAGTTGCGTCGTCCTCCCTTTGATTCGATGCTGGTACCATTGGGGATGTATGAAAACGCACGCTGTTCCTTTCTTCTGCAAAAGCTGGACAATGCCCGCGAATTGTTGAATTTGCTGTTGAACAAAGGAGAGGACAGTTTTAAACTGGAACCGCTTTTGCAGGCCAAAGCGGAATTCTTGCTGGGGGATGTATTGGCCATGCAGGGAAATTACGAAGAGGCGCGCAAATTTTTTGCCTTTGCCCGCAACAGTGCCAGGGATCATGAGCTTGGCTACGCCGCGCTTGGGCGTCAGGCCGAGATGCTGATGTCTCTGGCAGTCAATAATCCTGCATCCTGGGACAAAGCCATCGAATGCCTCAACGAAATTCTGAAGCCTGAGAACAGCGCCTCGGCGGGCTTGCGCGAAATGGCTCGCTACCGTCTTGGCAAATGCCTGGAAGGCAAGGGAGATGTGCAAGCGGCCATACTGATCTTTCAGGAACTCTATCTCAATTATGTGACCGACCGGGATGCCGGAAAAGTCCGTAATTGGCAATATTATTATCTGAGCATTTTTGATCTGACCCGCTTGCTCGAGCGAAAGGGTGATTTGGAATCGTTGCGAAAAGCAGCACGCCTTTATGAGGACCTTGCGGCTTCCAACCTGCCGCGTTCCACCGAAGCGGCAATGAAGGCAAAACTCATCCGTGAAAAACATAACCTGGGCAGCGGAAATTGACTTTTTAACAACGAAAAAATACGAACAAACACGAAATGCAGAAAAGGAAATGAGACGTATGCTTTGGAAAAGTTTTTTTGTCATGCTGAGTATCGGTTTTTCGCTTTCCGCTCAACAGGGCTTCTCCTATGGGGACTCCATTTTAGCGGTGGTTGGAGAAAAGGTGATTACTGCCTATGAAGTGATGCAGGCCTCGACCCGGGAGGAATCCCGTTTGCCACGGGAGCTGACTGTGCAGCAGCGCACTGAAGAAGTCGTTGCCATCCGGCGCAGGATTCTCAGCAATATGATCGACCACGAATTGGTCTACCTCGAATTCCAGGCATTGAAAGCCAAAGTCCCCGAATCGGTGCTTCAGGAAAGGCTGAATCAGGCGATCATTGCTCAGGCTGCTGGAGATCGGGCAAAATTTGAGGATCTTCTCTATCGTGAAAATATGACCTTGCAGGATTTCAAGGAACGCATGGCAAAGAATCTGGCGGTCGACATGCTCCTTTATGATCGCGTCAACCGGGGAATTACCATCTCGCCAGTGAAGATTCAGCAGCATTATGAAAGTCATGCAGCGGATTTTAATCAGATTGCCCAATATCGTCTGGAAGTGATTTTACTGAAGAAGGATGGGCGTTACAAAGACAACTTACCTGCAACGCTTCGTGAGATTCAGGCCAAATTGCAGTCCGACACGAGTTTTGCGGAGCTGGCCAAAGAGTATTCCGAGGGAGCCAATGCGGAGCAGGGCGGCGATCAGGGCTGGCTGACCCATATGAATGAAAAGCTGCAGGGACTGGTACTGACCCTGAAACCCGGCGAAGTCGCCCCCGAACCCCTTGATTTGGGCAGCAGCCTCTACCTGGTCAGGCTCGCTGAATTCTCCCCAGGCAGCAACAGCCTCACCAAAGAAGTCGAAGAAAAAATCCGCAAAATCCTGACTGCAGAAGAGGAAAACCGGCGCTATGAAAAGTTCTTGCGCGAATTACGCCTGAAATACCCCTTCAAACGCATGGATGGCATGAACTGACCGGACGGAAAATCAGATAAGCTAGCCGCCTGCGGGCAATAAACAAGCCCTTTCCTGCGTTTAATCAAAGACAGGATTTATGCTCGGTAATACGTCAGGGAAGCTGGATAATGCTTCAGTAAAGCTGGTAACGGAGGGATTCTTTTTGAACAGCGAAAAGCACGAAACGACCCGAAAAAATTTCATGGCAGTGGCGTTGACTGCTGGCATGCGTCGTACTCTCCATGAAATTTTTTCGGGTCATTTTGTGTCTTTTGTTGTAAAAAAAATACCACTGTCACTCGGTTTCACTGACGCATTACTATGCTCGAAGGAATAGAAATCAGGGTGGCAATGAGCTTGTTCAGAATTATTAAAATTTCGTGTTTGTTTTCGGTAATTCTTTTGCTTTCTTGCCGGAGTACGCGTGATTGGCGGGAACAGGCAGACCGGCAGGCAGAACAGCTGCTGCGCGCCAGCCAGGAAAAGGTGACTGGTAAAATCGAGCCGATCAGCGTCGAATCCCCCGCCGATACCCTGCGACGGCGCCTGCTGCTTGGACAAAATCTGCAATTTCATAATCCGGCATCTCTGGGTATCCGAGATCTTCCGGAAACGGATGCCTGGCAGCCGCAAAAACATCTGCTGGCGTCGGCGACTGCCTCACAGACTCCTGGTGGTACGGGCAATCTTCGCTTCACCCTGGTGGAAGCTTTGCAGATTGCCGCCGGTAACAGCCGCGAATTCCAGAGCCGCAAAGATACGCTTTTCCGCACAGCCCTTGCGCTTGATCTGGAGGCCGATGACTTTCGCTCAACGTTTGCCGGAATGCTCGAAAGCGAAATTTCTACCAGTGGTGAAAAGGACGGCCGTACAAGCGGCATGAATCAGCCGGGGCGTATCAGCCTCGCCCGTAAATTTCGCAATGGGGTTGAACTGAGCAGTGCGCTGTCAGTCAACCTGGTTAAGATGCTGACCGGCGAGCGGGCTAGTTACTGGGGGATTCTCGGGGATGCCAGTATATCGGTGCCGTTGTTGCGCGGATCCGGTGAATTTGTGGTGACTGAATCCCTGACTCAGGCCGAGCGCAACCTGGTCTATGCCGTCCGCGATTTTGAACAGTATAAGCGTTCGTTTGTCGTGCGCATTGCACAATCCTATTTGAATGTATTGCAGGCTGGGCAGCGGGTGTTGAATCAGGAGGCCAACTATAAACGCGTAGTGGCCTCCACTCGCCGCTCCAGACGCATGGCTGATGCTGGGCGTCTGCCGGAATATCAGTTTGACCAGGCCGTACAGGATGAGTTGAATGCCCGTGAGAACTGGATCTCCGCACAGCAGAGTTTCGAAAGTGCGTTGGATAGCTTGAAAGTCCTTGTCGGGCTGCCGGTTGACGCAAAAATTGAATTACCCGCGGGGGAGTTGAAACTTCTCGAAGAGGCATTGGCCGGCCTGCTTTCTGGTGAATCCCCCATTGACTACAGCGGCATCGTACCCCCAGCAGATGCTCCAGTCGAACTCAAATTGCCGGATTCGAAAGTTTCTGGCAGGAATGAAATCCAGGTGGCGAAGGCAGTGGAACTGGCTTTGACCAATCGCTTGGATTTGCAGACTTTGGCAGACCGGGTGACGGACGCGCAACGAAGGGTGCGCATCACCGAAGATGCTCTGCGCGCGGAATTGACCCTGGGCGGAGCCGCCTCGGTCGGGCAATCCCGCTCTTTGGCCAACACCGATCCCGGCAATGCGGCATTGCGTACCAGGGATGGCCGTTATTCTGCATTGTTGAATTTGGATCTGCCCTTCGAGCGCACTGCCGAGCGTAATTCTTACCGGCAAAGCCTGCTGGAACTGGAAAGTGCGGTTCGTACCTATCAGGGCGAGGAAGATATGATCAAGCAGACGGTACGGGGAAATCTGCGGGAACTGCTTGAATATCGCGAGTCCCTGATTATTCAGAATCTGGCTGTCAAACTGGCTGCCAGGCGGGTGGCCAGCACCGATATGCTGCTGCAGGCCGGTCGTGCTGAAATCCGGGATCTGCTCGAAGCGCAGGGGGCTTTGCTGTCCGCTCAGAATTCGTTAACCAGCGCACTGGTCAGCTATCGGATGCAGGAACTCGAACTGCAGAGTAATCTCGGGGTGCTTTCCGTTTCGGCGGATGGCCTCTGGCAGGAAATGGATTTGAGTAGATTCAAATAGCCTCTTTCCAAGTTTTTAACAACGAAAAAACACGAAAAAACACTAAATTTTTGTAGAAAAGCGGATAATATGTCAAAGAAAACAAAGAAAATCTGGTGGTGGGCGATTATCCTCCTTTTTGTTGCGGGGCTTGTTTTCTGGTATTCCCGGGCGACTCGGTCTTTTTCCGGCAAGCAGGTAAGCCGGGAACTGTATACGGCCGTTCAGGAAGGGCCTCTGGTCATCAATCTGCTCGAATCCGGTACCATCAAGCCTCGCGAACAGCTGATTATCAAAAGCAAGGTTGAAGGGCGGGCGACTATCCTCTTCCTGATTCCGGAAGGCACCCGCGTACACCAGGGCGACCTGCTCGTCGAACTGGATACCTCGAGCATTCAGGATAATAAAGTCAACCAGGAAATTACCGTCCAGAACGCAGAGGCCTCCTATGTCCAGGCCAAAGAAAATCTGGAAGTCGTACGCAATCAGGCCAAGGCCAATATCGAAAAGGCGGAACTGACCCTGCGCTTCGCCAAAGAAGACCTGAAAAAATATCAGGAGGGGGAATATCCCAAAGTCTACAAGGAATATGAGGGACGTATCACCCTGGCCGAAGAGGAATTGCAACGCGCCAAAGATAAACTGGAATGGTCGAAAAAACTGTTTTCGGAAAAATATCTTTCGGAGACGGAGATGCGTTCGGATCAGCTGGCCTGCCAGCGTTATGAGCTGGAACTGCAGACGGCCCGGGCAAATCTGGATTTGCTGAAGGATTATACCTATAAGCGGCAGATAGATGAGATGGAAAGCAATGTATCGCAATCGACGATGGCTCTCGAGCGCACGCAGCGCAGTTCGCGCGCTGATGTGGTGCAGGCCGAGGCACAGCTGCTGGCTCGGGAACTGGAATTGAACCGCCAGAAACAGAAGCTGGAAAAATTCAATGAGCAGATTGGCAATTCGAAGATTCTGGCACCGGCAGACGGCCTGGTTATTTATGCCACCAGCGCCAAAGGTAACTGGCGAGGCAACACCGAACCGCTGACTGAGGGGCAGGAAGTCTTTGAACGTCAGGAACTGATCTATCTGCCAACTGCAGAAACCTTTATCGCTGAAATCAAAGTGCACGAAACCAATCTGAAGAAGGTCTATACGGGCTTGCCCGCCCGACTGCGTATCGATGCATTGCCTAATCAGGTTTTTCAGGGCAGAATTATCAAGATTGCGCCGCTTCCGGATGCCAGCAGCATGTTTATGAACCCGGATCTGAAACTCTACAATACAACCGTTGAAGTTGACGGGGATTCAAAAGCGCTGAAATCCGGCATGAACTGCGAAGCGGAAATTATCATCGAGCAGCATGCCAAAGCACTCTACATCCCGGTGCAGAGTGTGGTCCACATGGAAGGCAAAAGTGTGGCTTTCGTCAAAAATCCGCTGGGGCATGCGGAAGCCCGCGAGATCGAAATCGGTGAGGACAACAATCGCATGGTGCATGTTCGCAAAGGCTTGCAGGCCGGCGAGGAAGTCCTTCTCACCCCGCCCTTGCATGAAGCAGTCTCCCTGCGCTCCAACGAAGCCTTGATGGATGCCGAAATCCCGAAGCGTGATCAGGAGGCACCTGCTGCGGACAAAGAGGAAACTCCAGCCAATGGCCGCCGCCAGAAACTGACCCCCGAACAGATGAAAAAACTGCAGGAACGCATGGCCAATATGAGCGACGAGGAAAAAGCAGAACTCCGAAAACGCCGGCAACCCCGCCAGCAAAATGCCCAGTAAAACTGGTAACAGGAGAATTCTTTTAACAACGAAAAGCACGAATCGACCCGAAAAAATTTCATGGGAAATTGCGTTGACTGCGGGAATGCGTTGTTCATCCCATGGAATTTTTTCGGGTCGTTAGCGTCTTTCGTTGTTAAAAAAGATCACTGCCACCCAGCTTTACTTGATGTATTTCATCTGCGGTTGAAATTGGTTTTAATAATGGTGAAAGCATGTCTGAATCGATAAACGAAGATGCTGTACGCTTTGAAGACATCCGGCGCACCTATGTCATGGGTACGCAGGAGGTGCATGCCCTTGCCGGCGTGTCGGCACGCTTCGCAAAAGGGGCTTTCTGGGCAATCATGGGGCCCAGCGGTTCCGGGAAAAGCACTATGCTTAATATCCTGGGGTGCCTGGATCGGCCTACCGGCGGGCGCTATTTCCTCAATGGCCAGGATATCAGTTCGCTCGATGACAATGAACTCAGTGACATCCGCCTGAAATATCTCGGTTTCATTTTTCAGAGCTTCAACCTGATTGCCCAGCTGACCGTCGAGGAAAACATTGCATTGCCGCTGTATTATCTGGGCTGGACGGCGGAGAGGAGCAGTCAGCGGGCACGCGAGCTGGCCGCCATGGTCGGTCTCGAAAAGCGCCTGGCTCATCGTCCCAGTGAACTTTCCGGTGGTCAGCAGCAGCGTGTAGCCATTGCCCGGGCTCTTGCCAATGATCCGGTTTTTCTCCTCGCAGATGAACCCACCGGAAACCTGGACAGCAGTACCAGCATTGAAATCATTGCGTTACTGGAAGAATTGAACCGGGGCGGCAAAACGATTATTATGGTCACTCATGAACCCGATATCGCAAAGCATGCATCCAAACGCCTGTATATGCATGATGGTCTGATTGCCAGGATAGAAGGATAATCCAACCGTGTTTCTCCCCCTTTCCCGCTTTTTTCGTGATATTCAGCTGGGGATCAAAAATCTCCTGCTGCACAAGCTGCGTTCTTTTCTGACGATGCTGGGCCTGGTCTTCGGCGTTGGCAGTGTGATCGCCATGCTGGCGGTCGGCGAGGGTGCCAGCATGGAGGCTCTCGAGCAAATCCGCAAGCTGGGCAGCCGCAATATCATTATCAATGCCCAGAAACCAGCTTCGGAACAAACTGCCACTAATGTGCGCTCCTTCCTCAGCATCTATGGCCTGCTTTATGAGGATGTCGCCCGCCTGGCCGATACGATTCCTACGCTGAAACGGATCGTTCCGGTAAAGGTGATCCAAAAAGAGGGGCGCCTTGGCAAACGCGCGATGGATTTGCGGGTGGTGGGGACAAGCGCCGACTGGTTTTCTCTGGTCAGCCGTCCACTGGTTGCCGGGCGGGTGATCACTGCAGATGATTTGCAGCAGCGCAAGAATGTCGCTGTCTTAACCGAATATGGTGCCCGGCGCCTGCTGGCCACCAAAGCGGTCATTGGGGAAAGTTTGCGCATGGGCAGCAATTACTATGAAGTGATTGGCATTGTGCAGAGTGAAAGCGCCTCGGAAGGCGGCAGCATGCAGACTCCGGATCAGCAGACCGATGCCTATATTCCGCTCACCGTCGCCAAAGAGCATTTCGGGGATATTTTTACGCAGAACAAATCCGGTTCGAATATTCGTGAGAATGTCGAACTGCATCAGCTCATTGTCGAAGTCAGCGATGAGGATATGGTCGAACTCAGCGCCGCCGCCATCGAACGGCAAATGGAGATTTATCATGCAAAAAAAGACTATAACATCAGCGTCCCGCTGGCACTGCTGAAACAGGCCGAGGCCACCAAACGGATTTTCAATACCGTACTGGGAGCGATTGCCGGGATCAGTCTTCTGGTCGGAGGCATTGGCATTATGAATATTATGCTGGCCAGTGTCACGGAACGCACCCGCGAGATCGGCATCCGCCGTGCGATTGGCGCCAAACAGCGCCAGATCGTTGCCCAGTTCCTCATCGAAACGGTGGTCCTTTCGCTCACTGGCGGACTTGTCGGCATCGGCGTGGGAATGTTGATCCCATGGGTCATCACCAAAATTGCCGGCATGCCGACCATCGTCAGCCTGACCAGCCTGGTGTTATCTTTGGGCATCAGTGTCAGCGTCGGTATGGTCTTCGGAATCTATCCGGCCCTGAGAGCCGCCCGCCTTGACCCTATCGAAGCCCTCCGCCACGAATGACCTTGATGCAAAAAACTTTTTTAACAACGAAAAGACACAAAAAGACACGAACTTT
>JAQVUB010000232.1 GCA_028699735.1 Lentisphaeria bacterium
TTGAGTTTGATCCCGGTGAACTGAACATGAGTGTCGGTATCGGCATTCAATTCATAGCGTTGCCTATCCGGCTGGACTACGGATATCCGGTCATGACCTCAGGCGACCATCTGGAAGGAAAGAGTGGCCGTTTCCATTTCAATATCGGATATTCCTTCTAATTGGCATATTTTTTACAACGAAAGACACGAACGACCCGAAAAAATTTCATGGGGTGAACAACGCATTTCAGCAGTCAAAGTCGCTTCCCCATGAAATTTTTTTAGGGTCGGTTTGTTTTTTTCGTTGTTTAAAAAAAGAATTTTCTCGTGAAGATTATCAACTGGTACATTGCAAAGAATCTGCTGCTGACGGTCGGCATGGCACTTGGAATTTTGGTGTTTGTCATGCTTGGCACCCACTTTTTCCGGGCCTTTGATCTGCTTGCCCGTGGAGTTTCCCCGTTGCTGCTGGCGAAGATGCTGCTTTATTTGCTTCCAGATGTGCTGCGTTTTGCCTTGCCCCTGTCGATGTTGATTTCCTGCGTGCTGGTCTTCAGCCGGATGTCGGCTGACAATGAAATCAGCGCCTTGCAGGCCAGTGGAGTGAGCTTATGGCAGATCATTTCGCCGGGTCTGCTGATCAGCGCATTACTCAGTGCGGGATGTTTTGTTTTGTCCATGTTTCTTTCGCCGGATTGCCGCTATATGGCGCGCCAGTTGCAATGGGAAGCTCTGGTGAGCAGCCCGCTGGCCATGCTCGAACCGGGCATCCCCTGCAATCTATCCGACAATACAGTTGCGCATATTGGCGGAAAAAAAGGCAATATCCTCTATGATATCCATCTTTTTGAAACTGATGCTGACGGCAAACGGATCCGCGACATTACCGCAGAAAGCGGTTTCATTCTCAATAATCCTGAACTGCATAAAATCGAACTGGTGCTGAAGAATTTTACCCTTGCCGAGTATGATTTGAGTGCAGAAACGGCAGGGGATTCCCCATTGCCCTTTCTGCATTCGGAGACGATGACCCTTCCCCTGGACTATGCGTCTGCGGCCAGTCAGAAGCCTCTTGCACGAAAGCTGAAGATGATGAATCTGAAGATGCTTTTCGGGGATCTGGGGCTGACCGAAGGTGCGGGGGGAAGCATCACCCGGCATCTGGTGGAATTTCATTACCGGCTGGTTTTATCGATGTCGCCTTTTGCATTTCTGGTGCTGGGAATTCCGTTTGGTATCCGAAATAAGCGATCCGAAACCTCGACCGGCCTGTTGATCTGCGTCGTCCTCGCACTCGTTTTCTATGCCTTCCTGCTGCTGGCGGACAGCATCGAAGAGTATGATCATCTGCACCCGGAACTGATTCTCTGGATTCCCAATATCCTCTACCAGATCGGCGGACTGCTGGCAATCCGCCGCATCGGCAGCCACTGATCAGATGGAATCGAACGCCTTTCCACTTGTTTGTTAAAAAAGTTTGTGTAAATTACCAGGAACCCATGTCTGAAACGATACCACAAATTCGAAATTTCTGCATTATAGCTCATATTGATCATGGCAAATCGACGCTGGCGGATCGTTTTCTGCTGCACACCAAGACGGTTGAGATGCGAACTTTTCACGATCAGCTTCTTGATGCCATGGATTTGGAGCAGGAACGCGGCATCACCATCAAATCGCACCCGGTACGCATGCTGTTTCCGTCAAAAGACGGGCAGACCTATATGTTCAATTTGATCGATACGCCCGGGCATGTCGATTTCAGCTATGAAGTCAGCCGCAGTCTGGCCGCCTGTGAAGGAGCTATTCTGGTGATCGATGCAGCGCAGGGCGTTCAAGCGCAGACGATGGCCAATGTCAACCTGGCCATCAAACAGCACTTGACTATCATTCCGGTCATCAACAAAATCGATCTGCCTGCCGCAGATATCGAGATGTGCCTGACCCAACTTGAGGAATTGCTGGCGATTCCCAAAGAGGAGGCGTTGCTTGCATCCGCCAAAGCAGATCTGGGCATTGAGGAATTGCTGGAAGCGATCGTAGAACGTATTCCACCGCCGGTTCATCAGGAGACGCAGCTGCAGGCTCTGGTTTTTGACTCGATCTTCGATGTCTATCGGGGCGTCGTGTCGTATGTGCGGGTTTTCAACGGAAAGTTGAAGGCTCGGGATCAGGTACGTCTGTTCAGTTCTGAACTCAGCAGCGAGGTCAAGGAAGTCGGCTTTTTCAGTCCCGAAATGCGCGCTTCGGAGAGTCTTTCGTCTGGCGAGGTAGGCTATGTGATTACCACCATCAAATCTCCGCACGAGATCAAAGTCGGGGATACCATGACGCTGAATAATGCCCCCTGCCGGCAGCCTTTGGCGGGCTTTCAGCAGGTCAGCCCAATGGTATTCAGCGGCATTTATCCTATCGATACGGCGGATTACGAAGCCCTGAAATTCAATATTGCTAAATTGCAGTTGAATGACAGCGCCTTTATTGCCCAACCAGAGAGTTCTGTAGCTCTGGGGGCGGGATTCCGTTGCGGTTTTCTCGGTCTTTTGCATATGGAGATTGTCCAGGAACGCCTGCGACGTGAATACAACATGGATATTCTGCTGACCTATCCCAGTGTGATCTACCATGTGTTTTTGCGCAAGGGCAGCATGAAAGAAGTGGATAATCCTCTTTATATGCCCGATCCCAGCGAGATCGAACATGTTGAGGAGCCGATGATCAAGGCACAAATCATCTCTCCTTCGATCTATATGGGACCCATTATGAACCTGGTACTGGAGAAACGGGGCCTTTGCCTGAAAACCGACACGGTGGATCAGCAACATGTGATGATCACCGCCAGAATGCCTCTGCATGAGATTGTGCTGGATTTTTATGACAAGCTGAAGACGGTGACCCGCGGCTATGGCAGCATGGACTATGTTGCCGACGGCTATCAAAGCGGCTCCATGGTCAAGCTGGAGATTCTCGTCAACGGCGAACCGGTCGATGCCTTTGCCTCAATTGCTCACGCGGATCGGGCGGTCTCCCGAGCCCGCCTGATCTGCGAACGCTTGCGTGAGGCAATCCCGCCGCAGATGTTTAAAGTCGCCATACAGGGTGCGATTGGCGGGAAGATCATCGCCCGGGAAGATGTCCGTCAATACCGTAAGAATGTACTTGCCAAATGTTACGGCGGAGATATTTCCCGTAAACGAAAGTTGCTGGACAAGCAGAAAGAGGGCAAGAAGCGGATGAAGGAAGTGGGCAATGTCCATATTCCCCAGGAAGCCTTTATCGCGGTATTGCGTGCTTCGGATAATTGACCATGGACACGGACGGGTTACTGTCATCAATGTGTAACAGAGAAATTCTTTTTGAACAACGAAAAGTACGAAACGACCCGAAAAATTTCATGGGAAGTGGCTTTGAATGTGGGAAGGTATGGTTCATCCCATGATTTTTTTTCGGGTCGTTCGTGTCTTTCGTTGTAAAAAAAGACCACTGCCACCCAGCTTGACTGACGCAATATGTCCGTGTTGTGTCTGTGTCGTTTTTTAGGAAGGAGTTGCAATGCCACTGTGGCTGATTATCATTCTGGATATCGGAATTTTTTATTTTTTCTTCGGCAATACCCTATTGCGGTTTTTGCAGAGCCGGAAGATGGCTTTGCGCTCGAATCTGCGCGACTATGAAAAGCATTTCCGGCAGCAGCTTATGCGCGATGAAGACATTTTGGAGCGCAGGCACTGTGATGGTTTACGTGTTGCGATCGAGGAACTGCGCACGGCCCGTCTGAGTTCTGATTTATCGGTCTGTCAGAAATGTTTGCAGAAGTACCAGGGTGACGTGAGCAGACTGTCCTTGCCTCCGTCTCCATCCTTTCGCTGGTTGCGGGATAATCTCGAGGTGATTATCGTTGCGCTGGGACTGGCATTTGGTGTGCGATCCCTGTTTATTCAACCCTTCAAAATTCCCACCGGGAGTATGCAGCCAACCCTGTATGGCATCCATTTCCAGGAAAGCAATACCGCCTTTTCCGGAAATTCGCTCAAGCGTTTTTTTTCTTTTTTGAATTATTCCCAGCGACATGTTGATCTGGTCGCCAAAGAAGCCGGCCAAGTGGATTTTTATGGGATCCGTCCGGTTCCTTCGCTGCCCTTTTTCCCGAATTCCGAAGTGGTGATCGGGACGAATGCGTACAAGGTTCCCGGGACGGTCAACGATCTTCAAAAGACCTTGTATGAGCTCTACGGCAAACGGGAAGGCGGACTGTTTTTCCGCCACTCCGAAGTCGTTTTGCGTGGAGCGATGCAATCCGGAGATCATCTGTTTGTCAATCGCCTCAGCCTTTGTTTCAAGGAACCACGGCGCGGGGATGTCATGGTTTTTATCACCGATGGATTGAGCAATCCAGGCGGTAATGGCTTTGGCGGACGCTACTACATCAAACGCCTGGTCGGCCTGCCGGGTGATGAACTCCTGATCAAAGATCATCGCCTGCATGTCAAAGCACCCGGCGAAAGCGATTTCCGACTGCTTGATCGCAAAGATGACCCCGGATTTGCACGAATGCACAGCTTTACCGGCGGATACCGAGGCTATTCCCAGATGCCTACAGCACAATATCTCCGGCATAACGGAGACAGCTTCGTCATCCCGGATGGACACTATTTCATGCTCGGTGACAACTCCGAAAACAGCTTGGACAGCCGGTATTGGGGTACCGTCCCCCGGGCCAATCTGGTTGGTACCGCATTGTGGGTCTGGTGGCCATTTTCACGGCGCTGGGGATCGGTTGACAGGGTAGAACCCCTGCCCATCAATACCCCCCCAAATCTGCCTTCTTTGATGAAGTGAGTTTGCAGAAATTCAAGCCGAATGCGTCAGTAGCTGGTAACGGAGGAATTCTTTTTGAACAACGAAAAGCACAAAACGACTTGGGGTGGACTGGCGTCCACAACCTATTTTTTAACAACGAAAAACACAAAAAGACTCGAAATTTTTTTTTAAGGTTGTTGCGTTGAGGTAAAAGATCGTTTAGGAAAATTTCATGCTCGTACCATCAACCCTATGTGGTCACTTCCCTCCTTGTTAACATGTGTCGGAGGGAATATGGAGCGCCGGTGTCTCGCCGG
>JAQVUB010000233.1 GCA_028699735.1 Lentisphaeria bacterium
AATCGTTCCATTCCCGGCCAAGTCCCACATTGCCCAGGCCAGTCGTGTCCGCACCCGGGAAAAATCCCACCCGGGAGGGGCGGCAGAGCCAATCGTCACATTCATCGACATAGAGAAGCAGGCCAAAGCTCCACTGCTTCAAATTGTTCGCGCAAACCATCGTCTGCGCCCTTTCGCGTGCCTTGCTTAATGCCGGAAGGAGCATCGCAGCCAGAATGGCAATGATCGCGATAACAACCAGCAATTCAATGAGTGTGAACACCTTGCAGAAAAATCTGCAAGCCGGTGTTGGAAACGCCTTTGCTTTCATCACTTCCTCCTTTTTCTGCTGTAGATGTTGTTTCATCAGCGGATCTCCTTGTACCTGGTGTGATATTCAACACAGAATTCCATTGTTAACAGGTCATGGCTGCGCATTCCTGCAGTTTTGTGTTCATCCGGGTTTTGTTCCATTGTGGTGGCAGGAAGAGATCATCGATGAGGTCGAATTCTTCGACGATTTTGCGTGCCCAGGGCAGGTTGCCAATGCCGCAGCAGGAATGCGTATCCGAGCCCAGGGAAAAACGCAGCCCGGCTTTTTTCATGATTGCAATAACGCGGGAGTATTCCCTGTGAAAATCTTCAAAAGAAATGCTTGTATGCCAAAAATACATCTGATTCATGATCTCAAAAACTTTCCCATGACGCCGGATGGCATCCGCATAATTTTCCAGCATTTCGTCCGTAAACAGCGAAAGCGGAATTTGCAGGGGTGCCAGGCCGAAATTCAAGGGGTGGGCAAGAATCGTCACTTCCGGGATGCGGCAGACTTCCATCATCGTATCAAACAGCTGCAAAGCCATACTTTTTTTGTCGGAATAATCGGCAAACTGCTGAAACAGGATGCCGCCAAAGTCGATCAGAACAAGATCAAAACGCTGCAAAAGAGATGGTGATACTGCTGGTCTTCCGGAGAAATCCGCGATTGTGGTTTCGGTTCCATAAAGGAGCCGGACTTTCGAGGCCGGCAAATTTGCTGCGCTGTAATCTTCAAGAAGTTTTTCAGCCCCCTGATTGTTGAATGTATGATCGGTGAAGACCATGCCCTTCATGCCGAAGGCTTCAGCGGAACGAAGCATGCAAAGCAGGTCGTTGCGCCCGTCCGAAAGGCTGCTGTGTGTGTGAAGATCGTAACCATATACATCTCTCATATCTCAACCTCCATTCCATCTTCAGCAAAAATCACTTTTTCAACATGGTGTGCGACGATGTCACGCAACTGTTCGTCCGGAGCGATATCCAGCCTGGGGTGAAAATGCGTCAGAACGATTTTACGGACAGGACATGTTTTCATCAGATGCAGAAATTCCTCTGGGGCAAAATGTGCCATTTCCAGGATCAGCAGGTCGGTAGGGGCGGCCTGCAGCAATGGTTTCAGTTCCAGGGCCGAGCGGATATCTCCGCTGTAGACGATGCGTTTGTTTTCACTGGTCACGGAAAGGCTGTAACTCTGTCCGGGATTATGCAGCCCCTGTTTTTTTGCCAGGCTGCTCAATCCCGCAAGATGCAGATTGGCGGAAAAGTCCAGAGAAAAACTGCCGATGGTCTGTGAGATATCGCAGGAAATTCCCAGAAGATCGAGCCGATAGGGCAGAGCCAGATCGAATAAATACAGCATGTTGAGAAAATCGCGATACGTTGAAAGCCCCTCGGATGGAAGCAGTACCTGAAACGGATTTTTCCTCTGTGATATCTGGAAGGTTTGCAGCAGTTGCGGGAGGGCAGCGGCATGATCCGGATGCAGGTGTGTGATGACCATGCCGTCGACCGTTTCCCAATTCGTATCGCGCCGAATGAGCAGCGTGCTCAAAGGCTCACCACCATCCAGCAACAGGGTGTGTCCATCGCTTTCCAGTAAAATGATATTATGAAAGCGAGTCTTTGTGGCGATTCCGGAAGCAGTCCCGGGAAAAATGGCTTTCATAGGTTTTTACCTTTTTTGGGTGCAGTTCCCAAAAGACCGTTCGGGCGTGGGAGTGCTAACAGAAATCGCAACCGAGCCGGTTACGCCACATTTTAAACCTGAACCCTGACCCCTTTCTGGACAGCCTCTACCTACTTTTGGAAACTGCACCCCCTTTTTTTAACAACGAAAAAACACAAAAAAAACACGAAATTTTTTAAGAGTTGTTGCTTTGACGGATGAGTCTGCTCTGAGAAAATCCACATGTGGCAAGGTCGGCTTTACGAAGATGTGTTGGAGGCGATATGGAGCGCTGTCGACCCACCCGGACAAAGTAGCGGGGGGATGGTTATCATTTGCAATTCTTTGCCGGGGTTGACGATCAGCTCACCAGCCTGCTGGGCCGCCGCCAGATAACCGGCTTCGATAACCGTCAGTGCAGGTTCCACCAGTCTGGCAGCAAAAATGTTGTCAAAACCTGCAACCGATAAATCCTGTGGAATCTTTTTTCCGACATGCTGAAACATCTTCATGGCCGCCAGTGCACGGATGGTATTGTAAAAAACCACTGCGGCGGGTTCCTTCAACTGCTGTAAAACCCCTCCAGCCAGTTCCCGGCCAATCGCTTCATATTCAAAGTCTTTCATATGAGAGGATTGCTCCGGAATCAGATGGACTTCCATGCCGGCTTTTTGCAAAATCCGCTGCATGACCCGAAAGCGATAACACAATTTTCCATCCTTCGGGGACGGCCCTCCCGCAAGAAAGAAAGTCCGATGACCCAGTGACAGCAGGTGTTCGGCCAGAAGCCGTGCCTGTTCACCAACATCAAGAAGAATCTCGTTCGTGGTTAAGCCAGTGGCATGCACAGAAGGCTCCACACGAATGTGTACCGCCGGAATCGCACGGCGCCTGATAAACGACTTCAGCGCAGCAGGCATAGCAAACGTGATGATGCCGCCGCAACCTTCCTCATGCATCTGATTCACCAGCTCACCATAGGAATTGATCCCGTATGATGTCACCAGACGCATGCGACGCTTGTGCTGATGCAAGGCCACCTCGAGCTCAGCGGCAAATTCGGCAAATTGCGGGTTGCGAAGGTTGGAGATCAATACAAAAATATTACGACGCCCATTCCCCGGCGTTGACAAAACCTTGTGTGAAAGAGACAAAAATGTCCCCTGCCCAACACGACGCTCAATGATCCCCTCCTCAAAAAGCTCGGTCAAAGCAACTTCTGATACCTTCGGACTCGTCGAAAGCTGCTCCGCCAATTGACGCTGCGTCGGCAAACGAGCACCCGGCTCCAGGCGATGCTCCCGTATGTGAGCCAGAAGATATTCCTTGACTTCCGTCTTTAAACTCTTTTTGACCGTTGACATAAATTGACTCATTGACTTATTGTAACGCTCTGTAGAATATATCATCAATTGCGGATCTGTCAACAAATATTTTTTTTTGGGGGGGGGGCGAATTTTTTAACAACGAAACGACACGAAAAGATACGACAAATTTTTAAAGGTTTTTGCGTTGAGGTAAGAGATTGTTGTGCAAAATTTCATGCTTGTACCTTTAGCCCTATGTGGTAATTTCCCTCTTTGTCAACATTTGTCGGAGGGAATATGGAGCGCTGGCGTATCGCCGGCTCCCTTGTCGTACGACCAACCTTGTGTGGTAATTTTTATCTTTACGAAGATGTGTCGGAGGCGATATAGCGTTCCGGCGTCCCCTTTCTATTTTTACCATCATGATCGGAGGGGATAGAGGGCAGGGGCTGCCTTTTGCGGACGGCAACCGTTTTTCCGCGCCGAATGCGATCAGAGCCTGTTATTGGGCGTCGTTTATTTTTTTCCCCCGGTATACATCCAGACTCGTCTCGGGGCAGGGCTTTTGGGTGCAGTTTCCCATCGGTACCATCGTTCGAAGTCGGCGAGCAGCAGGTTGGTGTGTTCGAGATCGAAGCCATCGGGCCATTTACGGGTGCGGGGGTAATGGCAGTCTTCGAAGATCCACTCGAGCTGGTCTTCATGCTCGGGATGCTTCGGATCATTGATTGCAGCACAGAAATCTTCATAACCGACGGTGCCCCCGCAATCCTCCGGAGGGCAGGAGCCGGTGCCGGAAAGGCAGACGATCTGTCGTTTTGGCGGGGCGAGCTTGCAGTCGAAATCGGTGACTTTGACCAGATGGATCCATTCGTCGCCGAAATCATAAATGTAACAGAATTCCGGATGTTTTGCTTTGGCGATGGCGGACAGGCGAACACGGCGCTCGTCGCGGACGTCATTGTCATCCTCAATCATCTTCATGCCGTAGCGTTTTCCGTTGGCCTGGAATTCATGCATATGGGAGTCAAGCCAGCCCATGACGCGTTGCAGAACCATGTGCAAATGGTCTAGACGGATATCTTCCGGGACAATCAAAACACGCGATACATCAAACCGGCATTCCGTCAGGGTCACTTCCAGCTGATAAAAGATTTTTTTCGGGGCCATGGCAGTCTCTCCTGGTTGTGGTTGCAGTTACTTGTGATTGACCTGAGAACAGTCTTTATAATACTTAATTAAATCAGCCAATTGGGTTCTGGACAACGATTCGCCGGGCTTCAGAGCCTGAATGATCTTTAGATTGTATCTGGCAGGTTGATCTTCCGGGTCGATTTCCAGGTTTTTTTTCAGGGCGGCGACGGCCTGCTCCTTGCGTCCGGCCAGTGCATGGCATACGCCAGTATTTCCGTGGGATTGGGCATGCATCGGATTGGATTTGATGATTTTTTCAAAACCTGTCAGAGCGGAGTCGAGATTGCCGGCAAACATCTGATCAAGAGCAGTCTTGTAAATTTTCTCGCATTCGATAACTTCGGCAAGGGTCTGATTGCTTTTTTGCAAAGTTTCTGCTTCAATTTCGGCAAGATTTTTCTTGACCAGCTGATGCAGCTCATGTTCCGGCTTGGTCAGGCGTTTTACCATATTCCAGGCTTGTACCATGGCGCCGACTTCGCATATTCTCTCAAAGGTAACCCCCTTGTCAAACCAGCCATGGATAAAATAGGGGAAAAGCTCGATGCTGCGATTGTAGTGAAACAAGGAGGTGTTGTAATCTTTTTTCAGGGAGGAAAACGTACCACAGACATAA
>JAQVUB010000234.1 GCA_028699735.1 Lentisphaeria bacterium
AGCCCCCTCGAAGGCGACAAATCCGGTGAATATATAACCTTTTGCGTTTCCAATCCGGCCCTGCATAAGCTGATCGTGCAGGAATGGCTGAACAGCCCCGACCGCTCCGAGGATAATATCCCCTATCGCCCATTTTTGAATGCTTGCGAAAACGATACTCCCGGCATGTGCACCTGCTCGCAATGCCGCTGCTGGGATGCGCCCGATGATCGTTTTGACAGTTCAGACTACTGGTCCGGAAAAATCACCCCGCATCGTTCGAGACGATTCCCCTTGCTCGCACGGGCTTCCTGGGGCGAGGACGGCGGACAACCTCTCAGCACTCCGCCATCCCTTTCCGACCGTTATGTGCATTTTTACAACGCTTTGCTGGCTGAGGCCAGAAAATACGATCCTGCAGCAAAGGTTTTTGGGTATGCATATTCCAATTACCATGAACCACCCCGGCAAACCAGGCTGAACCCCGGTGTGATCATCAGCAACGTGCCGCAACTCTGGTTCCCGTATACTGACGAAATGAGCAAAAAATTCCGTTCGGATTGGATTGGCTGGTTTCAAGCTGGCGCACAGCAAATGGTTCTGCGTCCCAATCTGACTCATGCGGGGGCCAACCTGCCAATCTATTATGCGGAGCGGTTTGCTGCTGATTTTTCCTTTGCCGCCAAAAATGGCATGTGCGCCACATATTTTGATTCCCTTTTGGGATCCTGGAGCGCACAAGGCCCAACCCTCTATGTGCTGACCAGAATTCATGAACACCCGGAATGGACTGCTGAACAAATCCTCGAAGAATACTACAGCGGATTTGGTTCTGCTTCGGATGCGGTGAAAAGTTATTTTGCTGTCTGGAAGCAATTCAGCGATAATCTGTCAGCAGCAGAAGTCAAGCGGATAGAGCTTGCTGAGCGCGATCCGGTGACCGGCAATCCAGGCGGCGGTTTCAAGAACTATACGGGCATTGCCCACCACTTGTTTCCGCTGTCACTCTTTGATCAGGCACGCGAGAAACTTGAATATGCCTGGCAAGCGGCAAAAGGGGACAGCCAGACGGAAAACCGGATACGATTTTTGATGCTGGGATGCACTGATGCAGAACTTACGGTAAAAACCCGAATTGCTCAAAAACAGTATCAAAGCGATAAAACACCTGAAAACAAACAAGTCTTTCAGCAGGCCTTTGAAGAACTTTCACAACATCGGGCCCTTGCCGAACCTTACAATGTGGCAAATTTCGGTTATATTGCTGCAAGGGAACGGGAGTCCCTTCAATGGCCCTGGAAAACCAAGTGAGTTTTCGGAAAAGGGGCATGTTTCACGTTGCAAAACTGAGAAAGAAGAACGAAAAACGATTTATGAAAAAGGTATTGTTTGGAATCATTGGGATTGGCAACATGGGGTCGAGCCATTTCCAGCGTCTTTGCGGGCTGCCGGAGGCCGAGGTGGTGGCTTTGTGCGATTGCGACCCCTCCGCCTTTGAACGCTTGGGTGCCGCCAGAGAACAAGTCACGTGTTTCACCGATTGCGATCGATTTCTGGCCGAAGGCGGAATGGATGCGGTTCTGGTTGCAACACCGCATTATTTTCATCCGGAATTAGGCATAAAAGCATTAGCCGCCGGAAAACATCTGCTGGTTGAAAAGCCGATTGCGGTTCATAAAAAAGATGCGGAACGCCTGCTGGAAGCTTCCAGGCAGCATCCGGAATTGAAAAAATCTCTGATGCTGAATCAGCGCACGCTGCCTGCACACCGGAAAATAAAAGAGATGATTGATTCCGGGCAGCTGGGCAATTTACGCAGGATCAGCTGGACGATTACGGACTGGTTTCGCACTCAAACATATTATGATTCTGGAGATTGGCGTGCCAGCTGGCGCGGGGAGGGTGGTGGCGTTCTGCTCAATCAGTGCCCCCACCAGCTCGATCTGATGCAGTGGTTCTTCGGTTTGCCAAACCGGGTGCGAGCAAGCGCCTCTTTTGGAAAATTCCATGATATCGAAGTCGAGGATGAGGTCAACGCTTTTCTCGAATACCCCAATGGACTGACCGGAAATTTTATTGCATCGACGGGAGAAGCACCGGGAATCAACCGCCTCGAAATCGCCGCAGACCGTGGACTCATGGTCTTTGAAAAGGGTATTCTGACTTTCTGGCGAAACGAAGAACTGACCTCTGAATTTATCAAAAATTCGAAAACCAGCTTTCATAAACCGTGTTGCTGGCAGTGCAATATTCCCATTGCGGAAACTGAGGAAGCACAGCATACTGCCATCTGCAAAAATTTCATCGCGGCAATTGTTGACAATGCCGACCTGATTGCACCGTTGGAAGAGGGGATTCGCGGCCTGGAGCTGGGCAATGCCATGCTCTTGTCGGCCTGGCGCAATGAAACCGTTCAACTGCCTATTGATACGGAGGATTTTGAGGAACGGCTCAACCGCCTGGTGGCAACTTCACGCTACCGCAAAAACCTAAAAACCGCCGACAACAGCAATTTTAACCAGTCTTTCTGAAAATGCGGCTTGTAATGCCTCAGTGAAGCCGGGCTTTACGGAGGTATTCCCGTTTGAATTACAGAAGACAGGTATCATTACGTCAACCATACTAATCCAGAAAAAGGCGCGGCTTTGGGTGCAGTTCCCAAAAGTAGGTAGTCGCTGCCCCGGGCACCTGAGACCGTTCGGGCGTGGGAGTACTAACAGAAATCGCAACCGGGCCGGTTACGCCACCTTATAAGCCTGACCCCTGAACCCTTTCTGGATAGCCTCTACCTACTTTTGGGAACTGCACCCGCGGCTTTAAAAAGTAGCGTATGCGTTCCGTTTGCGGCGCACAGGTGACCTGTATCAAGGCCAATACCCTTCCTTGAACACACTTTGCAGAACGAACCTTGCTTTGCCGGCAATTCAGTGTAAATCACAAAAAGCCTTAAGTTCCTCAATCAAACGATACACATACGTTCCAATCGTCTGCGGCCAACGATCTGTTGAAGAAGAATCCATATTTTTTGCGCGATCACATGCAAGCAATATTCTTCCACGATATTTTTCAATATTCAAGGAGTTCTTATTGTATTCACCCAAGGTTTGCCTTAGAAGTAAAGTCATCTTCTTGCTGGTGATATGGCTTATGGACTTGTTCCAGTCTGAAACATGTAAAAAAAGCCAAACTTCAAAACAGGGGTTACTGACAGCCATCAGTATGTTTTTTCGTTTTTTACGAAAGGTCTTCTGTGAGATGTCTGCAAGAGTCGAATCCGGCCAGCGATCCCGATCGACCATAATGCATAATATATCCTCATCATTGAGATCATACTTGGCGATGTATCCGCGCAAGCGAGTTTCGACTTCGCCGGGGGAAGATGCTGTTTTTTTGTTTTCTGCTTCATCAGAATTGGGTGTTTCCAGAACCTCGATTTGAATTCTCGAAGAATGAAACAGATCTGACTCAAAATATTGTTTTGCCGCATAGGTGTCCTCTGCAGCAATGACAACGAGCCTTGCATCCCGAACCTTGGGGACTTCTGGTGTCCGTTTCAAAGGACGGACTTTTCGTGAAGTGATACCCATGGACTTCCCTCACTTCAAAATATTCGTCATCTTCTTTAAATACGGAATCGCTCCAAATCTTCCGAAAAGATATCCATTTCCAATACGAAGCCCATCTGCGACTTTATATTCAGCAAGACTGGTAAGATGACTCCCGCCCCCTTTATCTTTCTCAACGAATAAGACCTCGTCTTTACGAAACAGCTCGGAATTCAGCAGATTTGTATCGTGAGTTGTGAAGATGATTTGACTTTTTGCCCCATGCTTTGTAACCCCTTGCAGGAAAACATTTAGGAAGGCAACAGAAAGCAAAGGGTGCATCTTGCAATCCAGTTCGTCAAGAACGTATACCTGCTCCCGCTCCAAAGAAGTCTGAAGCACAGGCGTTAAATGCATCAGTTTCTGAGTGCCATCGGATTCCTCGAAGAATTCAAAGGTGATTTCTTTCCCTTTATTGTCTTTATGCTGAATCTTCAACTGCACATAGAAAACTTTTCCTGTTTTGTCAATGATAATGTTGAAAATTTTGGGCAGACCCTGAATTGTCAAAACTGCTTTTTGCGCTTTTGTTGCTTTCGCTTTTTCAATGTCAGCAAGAATTTTATCCTTTATTTCAGAGGGAATGTTTTTCAGGTGAATGTCCGGATCAAAGGGTTCTCTTTTGCTGCTGATTGCTGCAATTCCAGTATCGCTTGAAACAATAAAATCATTGAAAAATTTCAAAAAATTTTCATCCAGATCGGCTTTTACAGGCAGGGTTATACACTTTGCGTCGGGAGAGAGAATATGAAGACAATTTTC
The DNA here is from genome assembly GCA_028699735.1 of Lentisphaeria bacterium. GTDB lineage: Bacteria > Verrucomicrobiota > Lentisphaeria > Oligosphaerales > Oligosphaeraceae > JAQVUB01. The sequence goes on from JAQVUB010000234.1 coordinate 4,347, forward strand.
AAACCAGTCTGTAACCGGTTTTAACAAATCGGAAATACCGCCCCGCTCGAAGCATTCTGTAATGAAAAGTTTTCTTGGAGAAAGGATGGAAGCCAGCAGGTCAACTGCTTTCTGTCCACCCTTAATGCTTTTTGCAAAAAAAGGACCGGCAACAATTTCTGTTTTTCCTTCGGTGTCTGTGACTCTTTCAAAAAGCTTCACTTCACGGGCGGTGTAGCATGCGAAAAGCCATTCTTCTGAAACTGCACTGGCGCTGATCACGATTCCATAGGTATACAAAATTCCATTGAATTTAAAAATTATTTCAAAGCGAGAGGGCTTTGTTATATTGTCTTCATCAAGTTTAAAAGGAGTGACAGGGATGCTTTTTACAGTATCCTTTTCCCCCAAAATGATTGATCTGAAAAAAGCGATCGCTTTTATAAAATTTGATTTCCCGCTGGCATTTGCTCCATAAAATGCCGCCAGCGGAATGACTGAGGCTTTTTTCCCTTGATTGCAGTGAATGATATGTTCCTTTTTTATGCGGCTCTTGGCAGGCAGCATACTCAATATGGTTTCTTTTTGAAAGGAAAGATAGTTTTCAACTGAAAATTGGATAAGCATTGTTCACCTCAGGGGATTTTTACTACGAATGTTAAAATACCCTGTCGAACATGAGAAGTCAAGTGCAATAGTTGATTTAATTCGCTTTTTGCGTGTTAAAC
>JAQVUB010000235.1 GCA_028699735.1 Lentisphaeria bacterium
CAAAAGAATTCCTCTGTGACCCAGTTGCACTGACGCAATACACTGGTATGCTGTGTACTCGCAAAAATTCGCAAAACTGCACCTTGCAGCCAGCACTATGGCATTGGGTAGTGATAATTTTCAAACGACCTGTTGCTCGTGCTTCGTGTGCCAGTCTTCATGGGTGCAGTTCCCAAAAGTAGGTAGAGACTGTCCAGAAAGGGGGCAGGGTTCAGGTTTAAAATGTGGCGTAACCGGCTCGGTTGCGATTACTGTTAGCACTCCCACGCCCGAACGGTCTCGGGTGCCCGGGGCAGGGGCTACCTTTTGGGAACTGCACCCGTCTTCAGTCGATGGCAGGGTTGGCTTGGACTGATTGAAGAACAGCTTACGAAAAATTAGCTTTTCTGCAGCATTTTTCAAGCTGCCGGCTGTACTTTCACAAAAAGTCAGGAAGCACCATGAGCGTCATATTTGTACAGGAAGCAAACGATCCGCAACCTTTCCTATCTGCCCGCCGCACTCATGGGCGTTTGCAGAAAATGATGAAAAGGCAACACAAACAAAAAACAAAAACAAAATATTTTCCATATTTACCTTGAATTACAGGTGATTTGCGGGTATGGTAAAAAAAAGGCGTTTTTGTTGCCTTTGTCCCATGGCTTTTGCATGGGGGTCTAACTGGGATATACGAGCGAAGGAGTCGATCAATGCATAAGAGGAGTATGCCTGTTTTCTATCAGTGTCTCCTGGTTTTTCTTTTGCTGATCCCTCTTGCATATGGTCAGAGGCGTTCCCGCTTTTCCGTGAAGGAAGGTGGCAGCCTGAAGCTAAAACTCGAAACCATGCGGGCGCCTGAATTCAAAGATTCCAAGCAGGGTATTGCTGGTTGTGCACACTGGGGAGTGGTTTCCCTTGATTTTGAACTGGACAACGACAAGGACGAATGGGTCGACGAGTTGGAGGTCTATTGCCTGATACTAGCGCAACAGAAGGGGGGGACGGCTGTTGCTCTTGAACAGTCTTTTCGCTATATGGATGTTTGCGGAGGCGATAAAAATCACGTTTTGCTTTTCATAACTCCAACGTTTTTCAGACGCTATCTTGACAACAGTAAACGGCCTGACACAAGCAAGCTGAGCGCCTATGTGGAGCTACGCGTCGGGGGATCTCCCATCCATAAGAGTCCCATCTTCAACACGGCAGCCGGGCTTCCCAAGGACTGGTATCAGCAGGCTGGGCGTATCAAGCGAATTGCCAATGCGTTGCTTCCAAAAAGCAGAACCCCCTTTGCCTCTGTTGATTTCGACTATTATCTTTATGAACTCCCGGCAGAGCCTCAATAATCCGCTGTGCCGGAGACTTTCAGCTTGACTTTGATCAGCAGTCCGTCTCCGCTAAAAACAACTTTTCCCTGAACACGATTAGAGTAACCGCAGAGAGCGGTTCACCAAGTGGGACATACCATGGCGAAAAATGACAGAATTCTGGCAATAGATATCGGAGCTACCAGTATTAAGCTCTGCGAATTCGAATACGATGCGGCCGGAACCATGAGCCTGTCTGTGTTCGCATATCGTGAGTATGAAGAAGAACTCTCTGAAGACACCCGGATGGGCGTGGTTGCCGGTTTATTGCGTCAGATGCTTGCAGAGAGTGGCAGCCGAGCGCGCAAAACCTTGTTGTCCATGTCAGGACAGAGTGTTCTTTTGCGCTTCGGGAAAATTCCTTACGGCAACTATGATCGGAAACAGATTAAGCAGCTCGCCGAATTTGAGGCGCGCAGAAATATTCCGTTTGCCATTGATGAAGTGATTTGGGATTATCAGCTGATAGCCGGGGATGATCCGGAGGCTGTTGATGTCATGTCCGTGGTGATTAAGGATTCGATTGTTGAGCAGTTTACTTCTGCAGTATCCTCTGTAGGTCTTGAACCCATTCTGGTTGATGTGGCGCCAGTTTGCTGTTACAATACGGCTCGAGCCAATGATCTTGGCAAAGACGAATGTGTGGCTGTGCTGAATATTGGCGGGCGCAGTACCAATTTGATCTTTGTCGAGGGGGAACGCTTCTTTGCCCGTACCATCCCGATTGCCGGTTACTCGATTACTCAGCAGATTGCCAAAGAGTTTGGGATTGGTTTTCCGGAAGCGGAAGAATTGAAGCGCCATCACGGTTTTGTCTCGCTGGGTGGGGCCTATGCGGAACCTGGCTCAGAGACTGCGGCCAGTGTGTCCAAAATCATCCGCAATGTGATGGCTCGCCTGCATGGTGAAATTTCCCGTTCCATCAGTATTTACAAAGCGCAACAGAAAGGGAGTGCTCCTGCCAAGATGTACTTGACCGGGGGCAGTTCAATTCTTACCTACTGTGATTTGTTTTTTTCGGAAAAACTGGGCATTCCGGTAGAATATTTCAATCCTTTCCCGGTGGTTAATATTCTTCCTGGTGTGGATCGGCAGCGTCTTGGGGAAGTCGCACATATGTTCAGCGAGACCATTGGTCTTGGCCTTCGCTTTGGCGTTGCCTGCCCGATTGAAGTCAGTTTGCTGCCCAAAGATATTCGCCGTCAGCAAATGCTGTCTGCAAAAAAACCGTATTTTGTGGCGGCGATGTTGTCAGTTCTGGTCTTGTTGGCGACGGTTTGGATTGGCTTGTCTACGCGTGCAGATGCTACGGAGTATTGTGCCAAACAATTGGAAACCGTCCGAGGCCAATATGAACCGAATTTGAATAAGATTGAGCAGATGAACTCCAGTGCTCAACAGATGGATGCTCAATGTAAGAAACTGACCGACTTGCTGATGCAACGGACAGTCTGGCCAATGCTGCTGAATGAACTTTACCGGCTCAAGCCGGATGACCTCTGGCTGACTTCGATCAAGCCGATTTTTGGTGAAGTTGCCCCTTATGAGCCTTCCTCGATCGGGCCAACCTCAATCAGCGGTTCACCGGAAGAAAGTCTTTTTTCGTCACAGGATTCCGGCATGATGTTTGGTGGCGGCGATCCGGGAATGGGGGGGGGCGGATCTCCCGGTGTCATCGGTCAGATGGTGAAAATTGGCGGTCTGAATGTTGAAGGGATGTATGTTGTTCCAGGCAAAGGTGCTTCTGAATTTACCGAGCTGCCCGAACCGGTTTTTCCCTTCTCGGTGCCTCCTCCGGCAGCTCCGGCCTCTGAAGAGCCCGGACAAGGGCAGGTTGCACAGCAGCCGGGTGTCGGTTCTCCTGAAATTTTGTTTTTGGAACGTTTGCGTTCTTCCCGGTTATTTAGTGCGGATGCAAAAATGACTGCATTGAAATTGTTCAAACAAAATCCGGATTTTAAAAATGCCGGTAATTTCACCATGCAGATCAAGCTTGAGTTTCCGCTTGAATTCATGCAGTACGGCAATCGCTGAGGGCTGTTTTTTCACGACGGTCTTTTGATCTCAAAAAACCGAAAACATTTTGCAGTAATATGGAATTTAGTATATGGACTTTGTCAAAAAAAATCTTGGCTTGCTGATATGCGGGGTAGTAAGTTTCATTCTGGCTTGTATTCTGTTGATTTTCATGTTCAAGACTTCCGGGCAGATGAAAATACAAAACCAGAAAGTTCAGGAACAGATGGCCTTTTTTGAACGGGTCGCCCAGCAAGGGTACAAATTGACTGCAGCCAAAGGCGCCGAACTGGAAAATCTGCTGCAGGCACAGAAAAATTATGAAGATGCCGAACAGTTCTACCGTTCAAGTCGCGATTTTCTTGCCAAAACCTATTCGATAGAACCGGAGTTGCCGGTGACCAGCCCGGATGCCTTGAAGCTGATCAATGAGCGTGTCCGGCAAATGACCGATTTTGTGCTGAAAAATGATATCAATTTTCCGGGTTTGGCCAAGGAATTTATGGATATTGTTGCACGCGGCAGTGTCAATACTTCTGAGTTTGCGCCGGTTTTCCGGCAGTTGCTGATTTATGAATATCTGATCCGTAAGATTGCCGAGGCTGGTATAAAAGAAATCCGGCAGCTGGAATTGCCGCTGGGCTTTGCCGTTCAGGAAGAAGATATTTACACCATCACTCCAATCTGGCTGTCGTTCGACTGTGAACCGGAGACCGCACAAAATTTTTTGAATCAAATGACGAACGACAGAAAGATGTTGTTTTATATTAAAAACGTTACTATGGAGGCGCCGGACAATGTTACATCGGTCGCACAGGATTACCAGAATGCGAATGCGGATCGTATCCGTCAGGCCACTCAAGCGATGGGTAATGACCCAGGATCGGAGTTAATGCCGGGAGAAGGACCACGGCGGCCTGAGAACCAGCGCAGGGTGAATCCTTCCGGCGGGAGGATAGCAAATCCAGGAGAGCAGGGGGTGGGCGAGACAGTGGTAAATTCTGGCCCCCAAAGCCGTTTCATTGTGCCCGATCCCAAACGGCAGGACTATCTTATTTTTGCCCGAAAATACGTGGTCATCGAGGTACGCTTCGATCTTTACGAATTCAAAAAACTTGAAGCAAGATAAGGAAGTGACAGCTTGGAATTTTTGGCCAAACATTATGAGAAGCTGATTTTAGGCGCTTGTCTGCTTTGCCTGATTGGCGGTATTTTTCTTGTCGTCAATGGGGTAACTGGCGAACAGAAACGCCTTGAAGCAACCTTCAGCGATGCAAATTCCAAGGTGAATGGCAATAAAATATTGCCCGCCTTGGATTTGTCCAGTCTTCAGACCGCGTCCGCTTCCTTGCAGGATCCCCGTGTCAAACTGGCTATTATTGAATCGGCCAAAGACACCAAAAAAGGCAGTCTTCTGCAGGCCAAACGATATATTCTTTGTAAAAATTTCAAGTGTGGCAATTTGATTCATGTTAAGATGGATAAGTGCATCTTCTGCGGTCAGTCTCAGGATCCCTACCGGGATGTGACAGCTGAGGATGACACTGACAGGGACGGAATCCCTGATCTGGAAGAGCAACAATGGGAGTTTCTTAATTACCTGGATCCCTATGATGCCTATTTTGATTATGACGGGGATAGCTTCCTCAATCTCGAAGAATACCGAGCCAAAACTGCCATGGATGACC
>JAQVUB010000236.1 GCA_028699735.1 Lentisphaeria bacterium
TTGCGATTGCTGAAATATCCTACGATTGGCAAGAATATCCGGTCATCCATCTTGACCTGAATGGCTGGGATTTTTCGACGCTTGAGAAGATGCAGGAGAGCCTTTGCGGTCTTGTGGCGGAGTGTGCCGTAAAACATGATCTTTCACTGGAATCCAGCACACCGGATGGCATGTTTCGTGAATTGATTACGAAGGTATCGGCCAAAGGGAAGGTGGTGATTCTGCTTGACGAATACGACAAGCCGATTCTGAACAATGTCGGGAAGCCCTGCGCCCAGGAGATTCTGGACAAGCTGAAAGTGTTTTATTCGGTCATCAAGGCCTTTGAATCAAGCGAGCGGTTCGTCCTGGTCACCGGCGTCAGCAAATTTTCACATGTTTCTCTCTTCTCTGATTTGAACAACCTGACCGATCTATCAATGACAGCGGACTATGCCACCATGCTGGGTTACACACAGCAAGAGGTTGAAACCAGTTTTGCGGATCGCATAGAAGCGGTTGCGAAGACTCTTGACCTGCCGCAAAAAACTCTTCTGTCAAAAATCAAAACCTGGTATGACGGTTATCGTTTTCACTCGAATCGTGATTCGGTTTACAATCCGGTTTCCTTGGCTCTCTTTTTTATAAATGGCGGGGAATTCAACAATTACTGGTTTGATACTGGAACTCCAGCGTTTCTGATAGAACTGATTCGGAAGACCCATTTTGACTTTGAAAATACGCTGACTCGCCCTGTCAGCAGTATGGCATTCAAGGCATTTGATATCGATCGGATCGACCCGCTTTCCCTGCTTTTGCAAACCGGTTACCTGACGATTCAGTCGATGGAAATGAAATTCGATATGCCATGGTACCGGCTGGATTTTCCCAACAGGGAGGTGAGTGTCGCATTCAATACTTACCTCTTGAATGCCTATGTTGGCCAAAGCAAAAATGAGATCAGCAACTTCTGTGGACGACTGGCGGATGCAATGAGCACAGGCGACGTTGAATCCCTTCGGAAAATTCTTGAAGTGTTCTTTGCCGGTTTCCCCTATGATCTGCATCGGAAAAACGAAAATAATTTTCAGAATATTTTCTTCGCGTTATTCCGTTTGCTGGGGTATTATGTCGAAGCGGAATCCCGTACGAATAATGGGCGGATTGATGCCGTGGTGCAAACCGGTCAATGGATTTACCTTTTTGAATTCAAGATTGACCGGAATGCTGCTGAGGCCCTGTCGCAAATCAAGAATAAAGATTATCTCCGCAAATATATGCAGTCGGGGAAAAAAGTATTCCTTATTGGCGCAAACTTCAGTTCGGAGGATGGGCAGATTTCCGACTGGGTTGCAGAAGAGGCGAAACCATAAAACACCTATTCTTTTTTCGTACTACTATCGCCCCAATTCTCTTTTTTTGAGAAAGATTTTTTGAAACAGGACACGCAAGTTTCTATCCATGAGAGACTTTCTCATTTTTGAGAATTTTTTTAGGGTTTCTTGTTTGTTGTGATGAAAGCGAAGCGCTATGGTTTCTGCCTCCTAAGACGCCGAGGAGGGAAATGACCACACAAGCTTGCACAGATCAAGGGGAGCCGGCTATACCCCCTTTTCTGCTTTCCCGTCGCCATCGGAGGCATGAAAACGCCATCGACACAGGAGCCAATTTCCCTCCTTGTTGTTGATCGTCGGAGGGAATATGGAGCGCCTGCGTCCCGCCGGCTCCCCTTTCGTGTTGATATCCACATAAAGTGCATTTTGCCGCACATCTCTCCCTGACAAACTGATTTTAAGGCCGTATTATCACGCTTGTAAATTTTTCGTTTTGGGGAGCCGGCGAGACGCGGGCGCTCCATATTCCCTCCGACACATGTTGACAAGGAGGGAAGTTACCACATAGGGTTAAAGGTACAAGCATGAAATTTTGCACAGCGATCTCTTACCCCAACGCAACAACCTTTAAAATTTCCGTGTTTTCCGTGTATTCCGTGGTAAAAAAACTAGGTTATGGACGCCAGTCCACCCCAAGTTCTTTCGTGGTTTTTCGTTGTTAAAAAAAGGCAGCGATCTTTTCCTGGACGGATTGCGGATTGACTTCACCCTTGTGGAAAATCAGATCGGGAGCGAAGGGGATCCGACGGTTTTCGGCGGCAAAACGCTGTGCGCCGCCGCCGGTGAGATTAACCAGAATGCAGTCATCCGGGGAGACGGTTTTGGCGGCGACGGCCTTGAACAGGGAGGCCAGTGCGACTTCAGCGGCGGGATCCAGGTCAATGCCTTCGGCAGCAGAGAAGCGCTGTCCGACCGCTCGGGCTTCTTCTTCGGTCACGTTGTACATGATGCCGTGAGAATCGCTCAGGGCATCGAAGAGTCCGCCGCTGAGGCTGTAAGGAGGCTTGCGGTTGCTTAGAACAGTGGCATAGATGGATTTGGCCTTGCTGCGCGCTTCTTCGATTGGCATATCCGGCAGGTCACGCTGCTGATTTCCCCAGGCATCAGCCATAATGGTGAAAGGGATATTCTGTGAGAGGTGGAGGCGTGGGATGCGCTGTCCATAGCGTCCATCGGCGGTCAGTCTCCAGGCCATTTCCCATGCGGCGATGGCACCGGTGCCGCTGCCGACTGCCTGGAAGTAATGATCGGGAATTTTCTCGAGGGCTGCTGCAGCGCTGAGCATGACAGTACCCATGCCGTCGCGTCGTGCGACATTTTTGGCACCGCCTTCGGTAAAGAACTGCGGCAGTGCGGCGATCTGGTTTCCCAGTTCGATGGCGTCAAAATAATCCGCATCCTGCAGGATGACCAGCTTGCAGCAATCGCCTTTCGGGACGCTGCCCCACATGCGGGGCAGGGCGAATTCCGGTACCACGACCAGTACGCGGCTGTTGGTGCGCGAAGCGTATTCGAGGAAAGCGCGTCCGGTATTGCCGGCGGAGGATACGACCATTGTGCGCTGTTCGCCTTCCGGGATGCGAGCCAGGACAGCGGCGGCCTCGAGTTCCTTGAAACTGCAGGTCAGCATGTTGGCATCTTTTTCGGGCCAGTATCCATTGAAGGCGAAATGCAGATCGGGCAGGCCAAGGCTGCTGGAAAGCTCCTCCGATTCCAGGATGACGGTACGTGGCGAACAGTCAAAGCAGCGTCGGATCGGCAGCCATTCCCGGAAGCGGTAGATTCCGTCATATTCTTGGTCGAGTTTGAAATCCGGCACGGTATAATCGGCCTGCAGCAGGGAAGGCCCATGTGCCTCATCACAATCCAGCAGAAAACCTTCTTCACTGTCTTCAAAAATCTTGCCGCATTCAACGCAGCGCAACGAATAATCACTCATTTCATAAACCTCATTTTCACGGAGGGAACATCCCTTGTCCATCCAGTTCCAAGGAAGCCCTCATCGTTGCAGGAAAGGTGGGACGACTGCACTGATACCGATGATCAGCAGAACGGCATACGCCAGCCAGCGCAGGTGCTCCTTGCTGATGCGGTTGCCGATGGAAAGGCCAAGCGCTGAACCAAGGTAGACCAGGGGAGTCAGCAACAATGCGAGGACAAAGCTCTCGATGATGCTTCTGCCAAAACTGATTCCGAGCAACACCAGTTGGATCGGGATGGCCGCGGTAAAAGTTGCAAACAGGAAAGCACGGCTTTTGGGATTGCTCCAGTTATGGGCCATAACCCAGATAACCAGTGGAGGGCCGCCCATGCCGCAGAACCCTGACAGGAGTCCGCTGCTGACGAAGGCCAGTCCGCTCCAGACCCAGTGCAGCTTCGGGCGTGGTGCAGGCCGGTAGAGCAGCTGCAGTGCGACCAGAGCGCAGAGGATGCAGCCGATGGCCATGCGGATGTGCAGGGTGCTCAGTCCAACCAGTATTTTCAGCAGGAGGATGCCGATGATCAGGCTCAGGCCGCGGATCAGGGTTGCCATCAGCGAAAGACGCCATGGTACGTGACTGCGCAGATCAATGACCCCGAACATTGACTGAAACAGGGAGCAGGTCGCAACAAGCGTTATTACATTGGGCAGAGGAATCCCGATCAGCACCAGCAACGGTGTGGCAAATAATGCATAGCCGAAGCCAATCGCACTCTGCAGCATGCCAGCCAGAAAAACAATCAAAGCAACCAGAATATAGTGATAAATTTCCATAATACGGACGGGACACGGACGGGACACGGACGGGACACGGACGGGACACGGACGGGACAGGGACGGGACACGGACGGGACACGGACGGGACACGGACGGGACACGGACGGGACAGGGACGGGACACGGACGGGACACGGACGGGACACGGACTCATGCCGCCAACAGCATCCGGGAGCGATCGAGCGTGGGTTGACTAACAGCAATCGCAACCGGGACGGTCGCGCCACTTTTTAAAAACTTATTTTTTCTTCCAGGTGCCATCTTCCTGTTTCAGGAATTCGCCGGATTTGGCTTGTTCGAAGATTTTCTTGGCGCGGAGTTTTCCGACCAGTTCGGCGGTCGTTCCCTGCTGCCTGGCGATTGCCTCGTAAACGGATTTGCGATCGGCATTTTCGGCCTCGATGAGCTCTTTGTCTGCTGCGGGCAGATTGCTTTGGACTGCTTCCAGATAGCCCTGCTGGTTTTCTCCGATCAGGCCGTCTTTTTTCAATTCCTGGATTCGCGGCAGGCGTTTGATCATGTTTTGTTTGATGGTTTCGGCATTGTTGGCCTGCAATGCTGGCAGGCAGAGGCAGAACAGGATAAAGAGTGCAGTTATTTTTTTCATGTTTTACTTCCTTTTCGGATCATTTGCTGGTAGATTCATCGATATCTCCGAAGAAATCATCGAGTGCCTTGTCGACTTTGACATTGATATCGATGGTGATATGAATCGGTTTGATTTCAATGGGCTTGATCTCGCTCTGGGTCTTGACTTCATGCGAGGTGCGCAGGCAGCCACTGACAGAAAATGCCGTCAGCAGGGCCAGTATCAGGCCAATACGAGTACTTTGAAACATGTCCATTTTCCTTTTTTCGTGACTTCGTGCTTTTCGTGGTTAAAAAAGGTATTATTGCGGGGAGAAAAGCTGTTTGA
>JAQVUB010000237.1 GCA_028699735.1 Lentisphaeria bacterium
AAACAACAACTTAAAAAAGGAGTTAGCAATTATGAAACGCTACAACCCGATACCTTATCAACTTGACTTGAATCGTTATCCTGAACTTGTAACCGATGAAATTCCGGGACCGAAAAGCCAGGAACTCCATGCACGCGCCAGCAAACACTACCGCGGCTTATCCGGTCAGGTAAAACTTTTTCCGGTGGCCTTTGAGCGCGGCAGCGGATGTTTGCTTGAGGACGCTGACGGCAACAAATTCATTGATTTTTCCAGCGGTATTTATGTTACCACGCTGGGACATTGTCACCCGAAAATATCTGAAGCCGTGGCAAAATATGCAAAGCAGCTGATGAACGCGCACGATTTCACCTCAGAAATCAAGGTTCGCCTACTGGAAAAAATGGCGCAATGTCTGCCCGGCGATCTGAAGTCGTTTCAACTTTACGACAGCGGCACAACTGCAGTTGAAGCAGGATTGCGGACCTGCCGCGCCGCGACCGGCAAACATGAGTTTATCAGTTGTTTCATGGATTTTCACGGCAAAAGCGGTCATGCGGTAAGCCTGGCGCGCATGACCAAATTCAGCGGGCCGACCCGTTCTCCCGGTTTTTATATGGTACCGCGTCCCGATACTTACCGGCCATGGTGGACGCGTCAGGACGGCTCCATCGACACCGAGCGTTATCTTGAGTTTTACGACACATTCATCAGGGAAAGCACCACCGGCCAGATTGCCGCGTTTGTCCTCGAACCGATCCAGGGCTGGGGCGGCAGCATTATGCCGCCGGATGATTTCTTCCCGAAATTACGTAAATTTCTGGATGAACGCAATATTCTGCTGTTTGCCGATGAAGTGCTCACCAGCATGGGACGCACCGGCAAATACCTGTGCATGGAACACTGGAATGTCTTGCCGGACGTGGTAACGCTGGGCAAAGGTTTCGGCAACGGCTTCCCGGTTACCGCAATGGCGGTTAGAACACCTTATGCTGACGCGGTGGATAAAATCAGTGCCTCAACCAGTTACGGCGGAAACCCGATGGCCTGCGCCGCCGCATTGGCCTGTTTTGAAGTTATCGAAGAAGAAGGACTGCTTGAACACGCGCAGGAACTCGAAGTTCTGTTCAGAAAACGCATGGCAGACTGGACTGAAAAATACAAAATCGTCGGCGACTGCCGTGTCAAAGGCTGCCTGATGGGGGTGGAATTGGTTAAAGACAAAGTTACCAAAGAACCCTTTGACGCAGCCGGTAAAATGGTTTATCAAAAGGCGTTTCGTAAAGGCCTCGCCTGGATCCCGGCAGGACATATTCTCCGCATGAGTCCGCCCATCATCATGCCGGAAGATGTCGCATTAAAAGGAATGGATCTGATTGAAGAGGCGATTGCGGAAACGGAAAAGGAACTACTTAAATAATTCCGGTTGCGGTTTCCGGCAAGAGATTGATCCAAAAACTTTTGCAAACAAGGGAAGAAGAGGATAAATTCACTTGAGTTAATTGCCGGAGCCGCAGCAGAGTCAACAACAGCCAAACCTGTACGGACGTTTTGTTTATGAAAACTTACAAAGTCGGAATCATCGGATTCGGTTTCATCGGAAAAGTTCATGCTTACGGGCATTTGAATATCCCGCTGTTCTATGAACAACAGGAATTCCAAAGCCGCATCACCCATATCTGTACCTCCAAGCTTGAAACCGCGCGCAAAGGCGCGGATCAAATCGGGGCAGAACACGCGGTTACCGATTTCCGGGAAATCACTGAAAATCCGGATATTGATATTGTCGATATCTGTACCCCGAACCATCTTCATTTTGACGCGGTCATTTCAGCTATGCAACATGGCAAGCATATCTATTGCGATAAACCATTGACCTCAACTCTTGATGACGCACTGAAAATCCAAGAAAAACTGCAAGATTACCGCGGCATCTCGCAAATGACACTCCAAAACCGTTTCTTTCCCGCCGTGATGCGTGCTAAACAACTGATTGATGCCGGTGCTATTGGCGAAGTTCTCGAATTCCGCGGACAATATCTCCACAGCGGCAATGCCGACCCGAAAGCGCCGTTGAAATGGAAACTTGAAGCCGGTACCATCGCCGACCTGGGAAGCCATATTATTGACCTGATGAACTATCTGCTCGGCGATTTCAGCGAATTAATGGCATCGACTCATATCGCCTATCCTGAACGCCCCTGCCCGGTTAACCCGGGAAAAAAACTCAAGGTAACGGCTGAAGACAATATGATTGCCTTGGTCAGACTCCCGAACGGCGCCTGCGGCACGATTGCAGCTTCAAAAATTGCCACCGGAGTTGAAGACGGTTTCAGCTTTGAGATTCATGGTTCACGCGGCGCGCTCAGATGGGAACCGATGAATCTGGACAAACTGTTCTTTTATGACTGCTCGGCGGCTTCTGCTCCGCTCGGTGGCATCCGCGGTTGGACCGCCATTGATTGCGGTCAGCGTTACGACAAACCTGCCGGATTCCCCACCCCGAAAGCTCCAATCGGCTGGCTGCGCGGGCACATGCACTGCCTTTATACGTTCCTGGATTCGGTACATAAGCGCAAAGCAGCAGGACCTACCCTTGAACAGGGAATAAAAATACAGAAAATTATGGAGTCCGTAAAAGAATCAGCCGCCGACCGCAGCTGGATTAAACTATAAATAAAAACGATAGCCGGAATGACATTATCAGGAGAATAGTCATGAACAATAATTTTCTAATCGGCTGGGGTGAAGCGGATATTACGCCGGAAAACCCCAAAGTTGAACTCGCCGGACAATATTATCAGCGTCTCGCGCAGGGGATTCATTCCCGCATCAAAACCGTCGCATTGTATCTGGAAAAAGGCGATGAACAGGCCTTGATGATTTCACTGGATGTGGTCAATTTCCCGGAAGAGCTGCAGGAGCGCATCCGCGCGGCAATTCATGCGGACATCCCGCAGATCGCGCCCAAGAGCATTTTCCTCAACGCCATTCATACCCACAGCGCTCCGTACACCCGTCCCGCCGGATTGTTCCGCGACTGGCTACCGTTGGATGATGACGCGCTCAAACCGACGGATTATCTCGATTTTCTGGAACAGCAAATTCTGGAAGCAGTCCGGACCGCCTGGACCAACCGCGCGGCCGGAGGTATCGCTCCCGCGTTCGGCATAGCCCGTATCGGTCACTGCCGCCGGGCGGTTTACGCAGATGGCACTGCTGAAATGTACGGCGACACCACCCGCGAGGATTTCGTCGGAATGGAAGCAGGTGAAGATTCCGGAGTAGAATTGCTATTCACTTTTGATGCCAACCGTAAGCCGACGGGGACAATACTCAACATCGCCTGCCCATCGCAGGTTATGGAATCGACCTATCTGATTTCGTCCGATTACATGGGCGCGGCGCGCGAAAACCTCAAGGAAGAATTCGGTGCAGATTTCCACACCTTATGCCAGATTGGCGCCGCCGGATGTCAGTCGCCGCGCGATCTGACGCGCCACTATCGTACCGAACCGGATTTCTGGCATGCCGACGGTGTCGTCGTGCATGCCGAACGCGTCCGTAAGGCAGTGCTTGAAGCTTTTCCGCAGACGACCGGCAAAATTGATTTTTCGCCTGCGTTCAGACATATCCGCAAGCGGGTGTCCCTGCCGATGCGCCGGGCTTCGTACGCCGATTATGTCCTTGCTGGAAAAAATCTGGAAAAACTGCTGGCGGTAATGCCCGAAAAAGCCGCGTTCGAAGATTTCTGCCGTGAAACCCACGCCAATGAAATCATTCCGAACCTTCCCGGTCCATATGACAGCAAATTGCATCATTTCGTGCAGATCCAAAATAACAAAGCAGTTATCAGCCGCTACGAATCACAGAACGACCAACCAGAGTGTTCCTTTGATATGCAGATACTGCGCCTCGGCGACTGTGCCATAGCCAATAATCCTTTCGAGCTCTATCTGGTATTCGGACAAATGATCAAGGCGCGCGCCAAAGCCGGACAAACATTCATCGTCCAGCTTTCCGGCGGCAGCTGCGGTTATCTCCCAAGCCGTGAAGCTGAACAGTTCGGCGGCTACGGCGGACTGATTATTAATGGCAAAGTCGGCTCTGACGGCGGTTGCAAACTGGTTGACGAAACCGTCAATGCAATCAATCAAATTTTTAAAAAAGAATAGTAACTACAACTACTGGAACAGCAATCATGACCAGAAAAACCAGAGCCGGATTTGTCGGTTTCGGGGAAATCAATACCCCGAAAGAATTCATCGTAAAACGTTGCGAAGCCGCTGCGGAACTGCTCGAACAGCAGGGACTGGAATTAATAAAAACGGCTCCAGTCAGCGATGACCCCGCAGGAAAACATGTCGCGCGTGCTATTCGTGAGCTTCAAGCCGCTGGCGATTTTGATCTGCTGATTGTCTGCATCGCCGGATGGATCCCCTCATGGGCGGTATTAAGCGTAATTGAGCAATTCAAACATAAACCAATGATTCTTTGGGGACTTTCCGGCTGGCAGGATGGCGACCGTTTTATAACCACTGCCGATCAGGCCGGCACCACTGCTTTGCGCAAACCGATGGCCGACATGGGATATGTTTTCAAGTATGTCGTGACTTATCGCGGGCAACCGCCGCAAATTGATGAAATCATCAAATTTGCAACTGCGGCACACGCTGCAGCATTGCTAAAAACCGCCCGCATCGGCATGGCAGGATACCGGGATATGCGGCTTTATGGCACTCTTTACGACGGCGTTTCTCTGAAAAGCAAAATCGGTCCGGAAATCGAACATTTTGAATTGCTGGAAATCAGCCAGCTGATGCAGAACGCGGATGAAAAAGAGATTGCCAGGCTTGCATCATCATTGAAGGAGCGCTGGAAATTCGTTAAAGCTCCGCAACCGGGGACTATTGAAAATTCGGTGCGGCTTTTCCTGGCTTTTAAAAAGAAAATTCAGGAAAGAAATTATCAGGGATTTTCTTTCAATGATGTTGACGGCGTTAAAAAACTGCTGAAATTCGCTCCTGCCGGTAGCCTGACTTTGCTCCACGATGAACTCGATATCTG
>JAQVUB010000238.1 GCA_028699735.1 Lentisphaeria bacterium
CAGTTTATAGGTGCTTGCCGCAGAGGGAAGGGGGCCATAGCCATTGAAATCCTGAGCATACAGGGTCGTCAGCAAAACGCATTGCTTCAGATTATTTGTACACAAAATCCGCTTGGCATTGCTTCGGGCTCGCCCGAGAGCCGGCAGCAGCATCGAGGCCAATATCGCTATAATGGCAATCACGACGAGCAATTCAATGAGAGTAAACTTTCTCGTACGCATGGTTTTCTCCTTGGGGTACCTGCTTAAGATTTTTTCAGGCAATGATTAAGAAAAGCGAAAGCGAAGACCTGTTCTTTTTCCAGGTCGAAGGTGCGCAGTTCGGGTACGGAGCGGCGTTTTTTTACGGTCGGGCCGGTTAATTCCAGCATCAGGGGACCCGGGTAGGGGGACTGTTGCAGAGCCTGAAGCGTTTCCGGCCAGTCGATCAGTCCCATTCCGGGAGCCTGATGATCATCATTCCGGCCAAAATTATCATGCAGATGAGTGGTGAACAAATGCGGCCCGATCCTTCGGATCAGCTCTGCAAGATCCTTTGATTCATAAAGAAAAGCATGTCCGGTATCCAGGTTGACACCGACATCGTGCCGATCGATCTGCGTCACGATTTTGAGGATGTAATCCAAGTCTCCGGACAAGCAGTTTTCAATGGCCAGGCGTACCTGGTTTGCCCGGGTGATATCAGCCAGGCGGGTCAGGGCTGCCAGATCCCGTTGAAAATCTTCCAGGCGAGGTGCGCAGTTGGGCAGATGGCAAACCATAACCCGGGCATCCAGGGCATCGGCAATGTGTGCACAATGCTCCTGTTGCACCAGGTATTCTTCCAGGGTGATACCATCGTTCCAGTGTTCAGAATGCACACTCCACGGAATCAGTCCGGTTTCCCGGCAAGCCTGCCGCAAAACTTCTGCATCGCAGGTGGACAAACTGAGCAGATGCGAAAATTCGAGGTGTGTGAAGCCCAGTTTACGATAATGTGGCAGCTGTGACAGATAGACGCTGCAGGTGTAGTCGGCGCATTCGTTCACCAGCGGATCGACAATATTGCATCCAATGTTGTTCTGCATGTTACGGTTCCCTGAAAATGATTTTGATCTTTTCCACCATGAACCAGCCCCAGTTGTAATCCCTTTGCGCGGCGAAATTCACGCCGCCTTCGCCATCCTGTTCAGAGTCTGCCGTTCGATTCAACAGGGTGATTTCATTGTCACCGGCCTGGAATACCTTGGCTTCGAAGGGGAATTGTTGTTCACTCCAGGCATCTTTTAGCCAGGGTGCCGATCCCCGGTAGATGCTTTTGCCATTAACAAGGATTTCGATTTGTGCCGGTTCCGGTTTTTCATTATCGATGCCGTGGATCAGGAGGGAACCCGCCTGATCGGGTTGTTGATCGAGTCGAAGCAGGAGGGAGCCGGTTCCGTATCCCGAACTGGGACGCCGAAAGCATTTTACCGGGGCGCCATCGTTGCGCAGCCAGGTTCCCTTCATCGGCTGCCCCCCGATGATTCCTTGGTTGGAAATCCGATAAGCCCCATCACGAAATTCCTGAACAAAAGGTAAAACCGATCCCAGGGTTTTTTCCGGGTCACGGCATAATGCCTCGAGAACAGGATCATGATACCAAGGGCGCGTATCGCCAATTTTCAGCAGGGCCGTTTCCCAGAACCACTCTTTTGCCGGCGGTTGTACTAGATAGGAGTAGCCCAGTTCCCTGCAGGTGGAAACATATTTTGCCAGGCGCTTCGCATAAACCGGAAATTCCTTTTCGGTGAGCTTTGCATTGCCGCGGCGTTGATCGGAAAAATACGACCAAAGCAGCGGCACGAACTCCCGCAGGACATTTTTACGGTAGACCGGGTCGGTTGCGGCCAGGCTTTCGGCTTCGTCCAGTGCGTGCATGGCTGTATCGGCCAGGTCTTTTGTCACAAAACCACGGACGCGCCGTTCGGTATTCTGTGCCCATTGCCGAAGAATGGGTTCTCTGGTGATGCTGTCAAAGTATTTTCGCATGGCGGGTGCGGCCGGGCCGAATGCATGCTGCAGATACGTATCAATTAGAGAGGATACATCGACTGCGGGGTTGATCAACACCTCCGCCAGTACCCGCATCTGTAATGACGTAAAGCTGCCGTTTTGCGGATAACTGCCTTTGGCGAAGGTTGGCACAAAACCGCAATAAGCCACGACCCGGTACTGTTTTTCCGCAAGGCGCCGGTCGAGTTTCAGATTAAAGTCAAAGGCCGGCCAGAGGTTGAGTGTTTCCGTGCAGCTGTTGGGATACGTAAAGGCACCCAGCTGTTTTGGGATCAGCGTTTCCCAGGCCTGCATCTGCTGCAGCCCGATATCATTGGCCGGATGCTCGAGAACCAGATGACTTCCCCATCCGCGCATTGCATAAGGAGTATACAGGACAATGACGTTTTCAGCAGGCAGAACCGAAGCCGGGGGTTCCGCTGAATCCACATAAGCGAGGGTGACGATTCTTCGGTCGGGATGTTTTTTCTCTACGATCGCTGCGATCTGGTTGATCCAGTGCAGCAGGCGGTCTGTGGTCTCGCCAAGTTTGGCGCAGTCCGCACAACGGCAATAGTAGCCGCCGCCATCGCCGGGAAAGAGATAGAAGTATCTGGCAATGGGGTCGGCTTCCATCACTTCCATGACCCGATCTGCAAGCAGTTGCTGCAGCGCCGGGTTGCTCATGCAAAAATGTGTCTGGACATTTTTCCCCTGACTGGAATGGAGGCGCTGTCCATCGCTGTTCAAAGCAAAATACTCCGGATGGGAATTTTCGAATTCGCGCAGTGGCACGTAGGTGATTGCCGCGTGGCAGTTGCCGCGATGACTGCCCAGGACTTTCAGATTGGCCCATTCTTCATGCGCAGTGTAGCCCCACAGTTCCGGTTGAGCAACACGGTAGGACAGTTCACGGATCGGAACGGCGGGGTTCATGTGGAAAGAAAAATCCGATAAGACAGAGGCCCCCTGCGCTCGCGAATACTGATCCTGTCCGAGATAGACCACACCCGCTTTTTTCAGGACTTCCACCACGCCGGCCGCTGTGCCGGAACGTTTTCCGGCAACAGCCAGGCGCCGTCCGGCCAGGCGAACCGCATACCCGCTGTCAGCAATTCCTGCCAGCTCTTCGGCTGACAGTAAACCAGTGTTTGCGGCGGCTTTGCCAACGTAAAGAGCACATCGCTGATAATCCTCAGGAGTTCCAATGGTGCGAACCGGAATCAATTTGCCGCCGGCGCGGTTAAAGGCATAGCGCATGATCTGAGCAGCCCTGCGATCGAAAAAAGTGTTGGCGGGGTTTTCATCCGGCAGCACATAAATCGCCTCGCATTCCGCATCGCCAAAAAAGAGCTTGCGGCCAGTTTCATCGACGGGTTCCCGGGCGACAATGTGCAGTTTCCGTACATTGAAGAAAGCCTCTTTGCCGGCAATGGAAAAAGCGAAGGTCCCGCCCATACTTTCCCGGTTAAGAGGGATAACACCCTGGAAATTTGTCCATTCTGCAGCGGGAGGCACATCTTTCTGAACATAGCCTGACACATTTTTTTCCGGGTGATAAGCACTCATGGAAATGGAGGCTGTTCCGTGTGCCTGATACTGAAAGCTTACATCCAGGGCTTCTGCAGTGGAATAATCATCGAGGACTCCCATGGTAGCCGACTGGACGGCGCCCTGTCTCTGCGATGTCAGTTGCAAGGTCTCATCGGTGACTGCAAAATTCCGCTCATCCCAGGGACCCCACATCAATGTGGCCGGCGCATAGGAAACCGCAGCCTGAAAATAATGCGGGGAAACCAGATTTCCTTCCGCCGCAATCCCAACAGAGAAGACGACAAAAAGGAAAAGGGAGGCAAATTTGATCTGCTTGTTCATCGTGTGTCCCCCTTGAATTGCATTTTGCATGACACCTGAAAGCTTTCTCCCGGTTTCAGCTGAAAGGTTTCGCCGCTGGCCTGATAGAGGCTGCCGAGATAAATCTCCAGGCCGTGAGCCCCTTCGTAATAGATGACACGAATGCTCGTCCCCTCACCGGCTTCCAGTGAAAAACAAACTCCCTTGCCGGAAAAACGCAGTTCCTGGAAAAACAGATTGCCGAGAGCCCAATGTTCGTTGTTGTATGGGAAGGGAATTTTAGCCATGACATTTTCGTCGAGGAGGGTTGTTCCTTCCAGCACCCAGTCTTTGGTTGCTTCCGCTGAAATGCTGAATTGTTCCCGGTATGGAGTGCTCTCATAGCCGTTGAACTCAAGCGTTTCCAAAGCCGTCAACGTGCCATTGATGGAAAAACCAACGTCGTCAAAATGGATGCTTTTATCGATTGTCGCACAGGCTTTTCCGGAATTTTCCGGGGAGGGCAGATTTTTCATCGCCTGCCAGATCAGACGCTTGCCATTGCCGTCCGGCCTTGTACTGTATTTCTCCTGGGGGACTGCCCGTAACAGGATTTTTTTCCCGCTAACCTGAATGTTTGCAAAGGTATTTTCCCCTCGCAGGAACGGTATTCCCCTGTAAAAAAGCTGAATGAGGCCGCTGTTTTTGCTGTGCGGATCAAACAAAAAGACGCGATACTGCTCATTTTGCCATTCCCGCAATGGAGGGGGCACCGTTGTCTCTCCAGCTCGTGCCGCAGAAGCAAGGCAGAAAACAATGATCCCAGCTGACAGCAGAATTTTGATCCTTGAGAATTTCACTCCTTCTCTCCATAAATCCTGGTTGCGATCCGGGTGTGCGACCTGCTTGCCCTCTGTCGTTTTCGAAAATAGGCTGGCCTAATGAAAATTTTCGCTGGAAGGCTCATTCGCTCGATCATCAACCTTTGAAAAATTTCGTGCTTGTTCGTGTCTTTCGTGGTTAAAGAATTTCTGGTCTGCTATTTGAGAGTGCTTTGTCGAAAATCATTTCCATGGCCTGGTTTGCAATACCGTGAGGGAGTTTCGCAATCGGGCATCCGCTGCTGAGTATTCGGGTGCTCAAACGCCAGTTCCGCATGCCATAACTGCTCATCTTGCGTTTC
>JAQVUB010000239.1:0-1181 GCA_028699735.1 Lentisphaeria bacterium
CGTGCGGTCATGCTGTCGATCAGTTCCCACGGCAAATGGACGACCTGCGCGGTTACCGCATCGACGGTGTTGATCGAACGGATGGCGATGACATAATCATAGGTGCGCTGGTGGTTTTTCATGCCGACCGTTTTGACCGGCACAAAGATGGCAAAAGTTTGCCAGGTTTTGTGATACCAGCCAGATTTAAGCAGCTCTTCGGTGACGATTGCATCGGCCTCGCGCAGAATCTTCAGAGTGTCCCGTTCAATGGCACCAAGGTGTCGGACGCCAAGCGAGGGACCCGGGAACGGGTGGCGGTCAAGCAGTTCTGAGGGCAGTCCGAGCAGGCGTCCAACGGCGCGCACTTCATCCTTGAACAGGCGCTCCACGGGCTCAACCAGCTTGAATTTCATGTTTTCCGGAAGTCCTCCGACATTGTGATGGCTTTTGATCACAGCGGCCGGGTTGCCATCCAGCGGAATGCTTTCCAGAATGTCCGGATAGATGGTGCCCTGTCCCAGGAAGGGAGCATGGATATCAGCTGCTGCTTCAGCAAAGACTTCGATGAATTCCTTGCCGATGATTTTGCGCTTTTGCTCTGGATTGGCGACTCCTTTGAGCTTGTCAAGGAAGCGGTCTGAAGCATCGACATAGTGCAGATTCATGGCAAAGGAGCGGGCAAAAACCTGCTGTACCATCTCGGGTTCGTTCTTACGTAGCAGTCCATGATTGACAAAGACGCAGACAAGCTGCTCGCCAATTGCCTTGTGCAAAAGAGCCGCTACCACCGAGGAATCTACACCGCCGGACAAACCAAGAACGACTTTTTCGCTGCCAACCTGCGCCCGGATGTCGGCAATCGCTTCCTCGATGAAGTTTTCCATCTTCCAGGAACCACTGCAAGCGCATTGTGTATGACAGAAATCCACTGCGCGAAGCGCTTCTGACTCGAGAGCGGAAACATCGCCCAAACGAATCTCGAACAGCGGCAGACCAAGACCGCTGAATGCACCGCGTTCTGCGTCATGCGGGTTTTCAGAGGCATCCTGGCAGAAGATCAGGCCGACGGGAGCTTCCTGCAGGAGGCGTTCCGGGTTGACCGTATACGGCATAACCATCGTGTAAATATGGCGGTCGCGGATCAAACGTGCCAATTTTTGAATATCCCTGCAGCCGAAATTCAGCAGAATGACGGTCTC
>JAQVUB010000239.1:1281-5022 GCA_028699735.1 Lentisphaeria bacterium
ATTTCGTGCTTTGCGTGGTTAAAAAACAGTACATTGCAACGCTTCAGGAGCTTTTTTTTCGATGGATATGAAACATGCACTAAGCATCGCCGGATCGGATTCCGGTGGCGGAGCAGGCATTCAGGCAGATTTGAAGACGATGGCGGCTCACCGCGTTTTCGGGATGAGCGCGATCGTTGCGGTCACTGCCCAGAATACGCAGACGGTCAGCGCTGTACATGATCTCCCGCCGGAGATGGTACGCGCGCAAATTGATGCGGTTTTCAGTGACATCCGGGTGGATGCGGTGAAAATCGGCATGCTCTCATCGCAGGTGCTTATTTCTGCAGTCGCCGAATGCCTGTGTCGCTGGCGCCCGGTTTTTACCGTACTGGATCCAGTGATGATTTCGAAAAGTGGGTGTGCTTTGCTGAAGCCGGATGCGGTTGCGGCTTTGCGAAAGGAGTTGCTGCCTCTGGCTCATTTGCTGACGCCGAATATTCCCGAGGCGGAGGTGCTGACCGGGGTAAAGATCACGGATCGTGGCGGCATGCAAAAAGCAGCTGAGGCTCTGGTTGAGGCAGGCGCCGGTGCTGTGCTGATGAAGGGTGGTCATTGTTCCGAACATGCCGATGACCTGCTCTTCGACGGACAGCAGAATTTCTGGTTCAAGGGGGAACGTATTCCTGGACGCAATACCCATGGCACCGGCTGCACACTTTCATCGGCCATTGCCGCCAATGTCGCCAATGGCTGTGCTTTGCCGGAGGCCTGCTTGCGCGCCAAGGAATATGTCCGCAGAGCCATCGCCGCTGGTCTGGATATCGGCAATGGCTGCGGTCCTCTGCATCATTTTGTTGACTGGTATTGAGAAAGCGAGCGATGTCGAATGTTGGAATTCATCAGTGATTTGGCGCGGCAGGGTGGTGGAATGGCTGCCGCTCTGCGAAAAAAGATGGGGAACGATTCTTCCGGAATTGCTTGCAAGGCGACCATCCGGGATGTAGTTACCGAGGCAGACCGCATCGTTGAAAATTTTGTTATCCAGAAAATCCATGAGCGTTTTCCGGAGCATGGAATATACGGAGAGGAAAATGGGCATATCAATTCAGGCAGTCCTTATTGCTGGGTGATTGATCCGATTGACGGGACGGCCTCCTATATTCATAATCAGCCTGGCTACTCGATTTCCATTGCCCTGCAGTATCAGGGTCAGAGCCAGTACGGGGCAATCTATTGCCCGGTACTGCAGGAACTGTTTGCAGCAGAGCAGGGCAGAGGCGCTTTTTGCAATGGAGAAAAAATTCAGGTCTGCGATCATGGCAGCCTGGCAGAATCCCAGGTCAGCACCGGGTTTTCCTGCCTGCGCGCCGGATGGAAAAAGCGCAATAACCTGTCCTATTTTTGCGAAATCGCCAAAGAGGCCCGGGAAGTGCGCCGTTTCGGTTCGGCTGCTCTCGACTTGTGTTTTGTCGCTGCGGGGCGTCTGGATGCCTTCTGGGAACTGAATCTGCAACTCTATGATATTGCAGCAGGCACTCTGATTGTCAGCGAAGCCGGTGGTCAGATCAGCGACCTCATCGGTGGCGAAAACTGGCCGGAGCAGGGGATGCTTGCCAGTAATAAAACCCTGCATCCTGCCATGCTCGAATTCTTCACCGGATACCAGCGAGAAGAAAACTGACGGAGGGGGAGCCGACTAGGACGCTCCATATCCCCTCCGGCACAGCCTCGTAAAGATGGCCTTGCCACATGGGGATTTTGCGAAGAAGGCTCATGTTTCAACGCAGCAACTCATAAAAAAATTCGTGTCTTTTCGTGTTTTTTCGTTGTTAAAAAAATATTATACCCAGTTACACTGACGCACAACAGCCTTTTCTACCAATATGCATATTTTTGCCAAAAACAACATTGATATTTTGCATGGTTATCTCCCGCATACCATCCTCTTGTATACGATTCCAGTCATTCTCACCAGCTTGTTAAATCTTTTCTTCCACGCCAGTGATATGCTCGTCGTCGGGCGTTTCGTTGGACATGAGGCATTGGCAGCTGTCGGAGCCTCCGCCACTACTACGCATTGCCTCTTCCACCTATACGCTGGCCTGAGTACTGCCATAAATATCATGGTTGCTCAGTCTCTCGGAGCCAAAAACCAACGCTTAACCTCAAAAATCCTGCATACTGCGGCCGGTGCCAGTCTGCTGCTGGGGATCATCATTGCCGCATTTGGCCTTTGCTTAAGCAAACCGGTGTTAACTTTGCTCGGTACACCCCAGGAAGTCCTGCCGCATGCCACGCTTTATCTACGCATCTATTGTCTGGGCATTCCGGGAGGAGTCTGCTATAATTTTCTCGCGGCTGCACTTTTAGGAAAAGGCGATACCGCTTCGCCTTTTATCATTCTTTCCATTGCTGGAGTAACCAATATCTTGATGAATTTGGTCTTTGTCATCGTCTTCGGCATGGGAGTCGCTGGAGTTGCCACAGCCACTGCATTATCACTGTTTTTCGCAGCCATCATGGCCACCCGTAAACTCTCCCATATGAACGAAGCATGGAAGTTGCGACGGCATCTGATCCGAATCGATTACCGCTTATTATTGTCAATTTTCCGCTTAGGCCTTCCCGCCAGCGTCAACGGTATTCTCTTTGCAGTCTGTAATATGTATTTGCAATCCGCCATCAATACTTTTGGGGCTATGGCTATGGCAGGATGCGCCGCTTCTTCCACCATTGAGGGTTTCATCTATGTAGCCATGGATGGCTTCAACAAAGCCTCGCTTACTTTCAGTGGACAGCACTATGGTGCAAAAATTTTCCATCGCCTGAAGCAGATTCTCAAAATTAACATGCTCTATGCCACCATTGCTGGATTGACCATAGGATTGCTTGTTGTATGCTTTCGCCATGCGTTGCTGGGGTTATTTGTCACAGCAGAGGAAGCCATCCGCTATGGCTCCATCCATCTCTCCATCCTTGGCTATACTTATTTTTTGTGTGGAATGATGAATGTTTTGGATGGTAATATTCGCGGTCTCGGATACTCGGTGCTGCCAACCCTCATTACCCTCGTGGGAATTTGCGGATTCCGAATTTTCTGGATTTCCACCATTTTCCCCAAATATCACCATCTCGCCGTCCTCTTAAGTGCTTTCCCGGGTTCATGGGTTATCATACTTATTATCTATGCAGCAACCTACCGGCTTTTCCTGAAACATAAGATTCATTAATGGGGGCAGGTTTAAAAGTGGCGCAAGCGTCCCGCTTGCGATTGTGATGGAACGTCTGGTTTAAAAAGGTCAGACAACTGAACCTCAGGTCTGAAAAAGCGGGCGTGATTTTTCCTTTATCTGATTATTGGCCAATAATTTAAGTGTGGCAAAAAAATATCTTGTTGAAATTTGACTTGTGAAAACACAGTGGCACCTTATTGGTAGTTCCTATCAAAAAACCAAGCCAAAAAGGAGCCACTGTGCAACAGCAAATATTAATCCTGAATCCCGGCAATGCAAGCCCGATCAACGAAAATGTATATGTCACTCGTGGCGATGACAAATGGATTTATTACCATTATGGTCATCCTATTTATTGTCACCCTGCCGGTTTCCATCGTGACTTTTACCTTATTCTTGCGCAGCTGATTGACAACGGCCTTTGCCGGGAATGTGAAATTCTCAAGACATTTGGCATTCCCAAGCGGACTTTGAATAACTGGCGCAACAAATACGCGAAGGGTGGGGTTGCCGCTTTTTTTTCGTC
>JAQVUB010000240.1 GCA_028699735.1 Lentisphaeria bacterium
GCGCAGGCTTTGCGGGATGGCGCAGCCGGATTTTCCAGTGGTCTGTGGTATATCCCCGGACTTTTTTCGGATTCTGCAGAAGTACGCGAATTGGGCTCGCTGTTGCGTGGTACCGGGAAGCCCTACTGCACACATATGCGCAGTGAGGGAGATCAGTTGCTGGAATCTCTCGAAGAGGCGATTTCCATAGCGCGTTGTGGTTCCGGCAGTTTGCAGGTCAGTCATTTTAAAACCTGGGATGAGCGCAACTGGGGCAAGATCGACCGTGCTCTGGCACTGGTTGAAGAAGCCCGCCGGCAGGGAATGAAGATTCTGGCCGACCGCTATCCGTATATCTATTCAAGCACCTCGCTGAGAATGGCAGTGCCGGCGCAATATGCCAACATTGACAATGACAGCCTGACCGAATTGCTGAAAAACTCCCCGGAAGAACAAGCAAAGCTACAGGCTTTGATGGAAAATGGTGCTGGCCAACGCGATAATTGGGAACGAATCCTGGTTGTTGCGTCAGTGACCCCTGGGCACAAGCCCTTCTTCGGACTGAATATGCTGCAGATCGCCGAAAAACTGCAGCTCAGCCCATCCGCCGCGTTTGTTAAATTGCTTTCGGAGAGTTCTCCCAGCGCCGCTTTCGGTACCATGTGTGAGGAAAATTTGCATCGCTTCCTGGCACAGAGCTGGGTGATTGCCGGCAGTGACGGCAGCATTCACGAATTTTCAGACACCCGTACCCATCCGCGCGCCTTCGGTACTTTCCCATGCTTCTTCCAGATCGCCCGAAAATATGCCAGCGATGCGGAAGTCATCCAGCGGATGACGAGTTTGCCGGCGACGAAATTTCAGTTGGCTGGGCGTGGGCGCATTGCACCGGGATATTTTGCCGACCTGGTGCTTTTTGAGCCTGAGAAGTATTACAGCCAGGCGGATTATGCGCTTCCCAACCGGGTCTGTGAAGGCATCCTTCGGGTCTATGTCAATGGGGCGC
Source organism: Lentisphaeria bacterium (assembly GCA_028699735.1). Lineage (GTDB taxonomy): Bacteria > Verrucomicrobiota > Lentisphaeria > Oligosphaerales > Oligosphaeraceae > JAQVUB01. Next base: position 986 of record JAQVUB010000240.1, read on the forward strand.
TGGCTTACAGCCCGGATGCCAGCCTCGCCAAACAACGCTGCGGACGCATGCTGCGCATCCGCTAATCTTTTTTAACAACGAAAAGACACGAACGAACACGAAAAAATCATGAAAGAGACGTTTATTGCTTTCGCAACGCCTCTTTCATGATTTTTTCGTGTTCGTTCGTGTCTTTTCGTTGTTAAAAACTTATTTGTGATGACGGAAGAGCTGCTGGATTTCCGCGGAATTTGCGGTGTTTTTAAGGACATCCAGCTTTTCTTCATCGGCCAGGATGGCAGCGACATGGGCGACAAACTGCAGATAGGGTTCCTCACCCAGTTTCGGACACAGGCTGAGAACGAATATTCTAGTAATCTGTTCCGGGTTGCTGGCAGAGCGGCAACCCTTACGGCTGATGCCGATAGCGGCAACCAGCTCACGAACACCGGTCGTGCGTGCATGGGGAAGGGCAATCCCCCCGGATATGCAGGTGGATACGATCCCCTCGCGGGCGAGTACATCCTCTGTGCAGCGCTGGGCATCGGGAAGACGCCCGCTGCATTCAAGAACCGCAATTAATTCCCGGATGGCCTCCTCCGTATTTTCGGCTTTGAGATCCGTGACAACGCAACCGGGAGGGATGATCCGATCCAGGTTCAACACCCCTTGAGAAGTCTTCTTCCCTGTGCCATTGATGATCGCTTCCTCCATTCCGACAGGGCAGGACATCGTTTTCAGCTCGGTCAGATTTTTATGCAGCTCGACGAAGGTTTCGTACATGGCGGTTTTGATCAGCATGACTTCACAGAAATTGGACTCGAAATCAAACTCATTCCCTATGATATTCAGGGTGAAAGTCATGCTTTCCCTGCGGAAATTGATGATGCCGGCCTCGCGATCGATTTCAGAGTGCCGGAAGCCATCCAGGCGCAGGTTGTCAACCAGAGCCCGGAAAATAAAGTCGCGGACGAATTCGGAGGGCATTTTGAATTTGGTGTGGACAAGCGAGAGGTCGCCGATTTCTTTTTTGACCCCTTTTGCCTTGATGGATAACAGGAAGGCGAGCAATGGCGGTGCGATGACGGTGGTGAGCAGGGTCATGATGATGGTAACTCCGAAGAGCTTTGGATCGATGATCGGAGTTTTGACGTTATTGACGGTCATCATGCTGGTTGCGCCGATGCCGGCGATGATCAGGGCGACTTCTCCGCGGGGAATCATGCCGGCACCAATCCGGGCGGCGCCCAGCAGGTTGAAATTCATGAAGCAGGCCGGCAGTCCGCAACCGATGATTTTGGCAGCGATGGCCAGAATGCTGTAGAGGAGGCCAAACTTAAGCACATCCCCATCGCCCAGCACGCGGACATCCACCAGCATACCCATGACGACAAAGAAAACCGGCACCAGAAAATCATAGACTCCATGAAGGGTGCGCTGCAGGGCGAAAGCAATATCGGTTTTTGACAGGCTCAGTCCCATCACATAAGCGCCAACAATCATCGCCAGCCCGGCCTGTTCGAAAAATCCTGCTAGCAGCAGAGCCATTCCAAAGGCCATGATGGCGTAACTGGCCGAAGGACGAAACCACTTCAGGAATTTTGCAATGCGGTGTGCGGCAAGCAGTCCGGCGATGGTGACTCCCAGCCAGATGCCGACGCTTTTCAGGGAGATCATGCCGATGCGTGCCCAGTCGACCGTGCCCTGGTCAGAGCCAGCCACACCCAGTAATCCCATGACTACAGCCAGGCAGATAATGCCGAGAACGTCATCAATGACAGCAGCGGCCATAATGGTCGTCCCCTCAGGTGAATCAATACATTTTTTTTCTGACAGGATTCTGGCAGTGATACCGACTGAGGTCGCAGTACTGAGAATTCCCAGGAAAAGCGCGCGCGGATCCATGATTCCGACATCCAGCATGACCATACAGAGTCCGGCACCCAAGCCAAAGGAGAAGAAGACGCCGCCCAGTCCGACAACGGTACCCGCTACTGAATAGCGAAAGAGGAGTCTGAGGTCAGTTTCCAGTCCAGACATAAAAAGCAGGATGATCGATCCCAATGTTGCGATGCCATAAAGCGGCGTGGAAACCGGCAGAGAGCTGCCATGCGGCAACGGAAAAAAACCGTTTTCGAAGCCCGGGATACCGGGATTCAAACCGCCCAGCAAATACGGTCCGATGATGATGCCGGCAAGCAGTTCCCCTAATACTGGAGGAATGTGAAATTTTTGTGCTGCTTTGCCGCAGAAGCGTGCGGCCAGCAGAATGATACCGGTCTGAATGGCCAGAAAAGAAATCTGGTGGACGATGGAGACTTCGTGATTCATATGAAAAACCTCATTGTTATGGCAGAATAAGCTTTATTTATCACTGGTTATGGAACGGGAAAAAGGCACAGGACACCCGGGCTGTTATGGGAATGGAGAAAAGTCGCAAAACACCTGCAATGACAGAATAACAGGAGTTTCAGGCAGCCGGGCCGGCACGAATAAACTTATGGCGGAGAAATATTTCTTTCAGAACCGGAAGAACGGGCTTTTCGGTCAGAGAAATCACCCTCGAGATGGGCCATTCTTCCGGCTCAGGGCAGAGAAAAATATCGACGGTTTCGCCGCGTCTTAGCAGGTGTTCCTGCAAATCATTTTTCTCGACCCAGGGCAAAGACCATTCTCTTTGCTGTCCGGAGGCAGTGGATTCCTCCGCAACGTAACCGAAGCATGAATTTTGTGGAAAATACTCCGGTCGAAGTCTGGTTGCATTGGGAGCTGATCCCGCATAGGCTGGCAACAGCAAAAATAGAATGAGTGAAAAATAGAATACCCCCGGCAGGAGTCTCGCTGCAACCGGAGGAATTTTGAAAGAACATAAACGATGAAAAAAAAGTGAAATCAAATATATATCTTCCTGAAAATGTCAGCTGCATACTATAATATTGAAAGCTGCATTTTCAATCCGTTTTTTTAACAACGAAAAGCGCGATAAGACCCGAAAAAATTTTCATGGAAGACGGCGTTGACTGCTTTTCATGCGTCACCCATTCCATGATTTTTTTCGGGTTTTTTCGCGCTTTTCGTTGTTAAAAAATCATTCCATAGCCAGCACTGCGAATTTGATCGCGGTTTCAGAGACGAGTCTGTTTTCGACGTAGAATTTTCCTTCGCCGGTTCCGAAGCGTCCACCGAAGCTGGTGGCAATTTTGAGCAAGAGCTGTTCGCCGGGGAATACGGGTGCATGGAAGGTAGCCTCGTCGATCGACATGAAGAGTCCGATTTTACCTTTGTGTTCAGGTTGGCTGAGGATGTGTACACAGCCCAACTGAGCTCCTGCTTCAATCTGCAGATAACCGGGAAACAGAGCCTGTTTCTCAGAACGGCACAAAAGATCATTGCCAGTGATATTTTTATATCCGACTGCGTATTCGCCTTTGCCAATGGAGAAGCTGCGGTCCAGCAGCAGGAATGGCAGGCGGTGCGGGAGATATTTCATGATTGTTTTAATATCAGCCATCTCGCATTCCATATCCGCCTGACAGGGGCTGGGCGCACCAGTGTGGGGATGCTGCTGAAACCATTCTGCACTTTTCCAGGCCAGGGTCACGATACCGCTTGAAGCCAGGTCGCCATCAACCGTATTTTGAATCTGAAAATCTACACTGCCATCATCATTCTTTGACAGCAGAGAGGCTGCCACTTTCAAAACCATGCCGGGAACCACAGGCTTGCGAAATTTGACCTTGCGAAGGCGGACAACTTCAGCACTGCCATCGCAGGGCAGGCATTGAAGCATGATTGCTTTTGCTGCTTGGGTCATCGCAGCAACCTGCAGTACGCCTGGCATGACCGGCTGATCCGGAAAATGCCCGGCAAAGAACATTTCATTCATGGAAACCATTTTGATGCCGGAAGCCGCGGTCTGATCCGTATCAACCTCCAGAGTGTCCAGCATCAGAAGCGGAGCCGAAATGCCCAGAAAACTTTCCAAGTCATTGTATGTAAAAAAATGTTGCACGTTTGCAGTCCTTGATGTTTCCGATGGATTGA
>JAQVUB010000241.1 GCA_028699735.1 Lentisphaeria bacterium
TTTCATCACATCAAAACCCTAAAAAAATTCTCAAAAATGAGAAAGTGTCTCATGGATAGAAACTTGCGTGTGCTGTTTCAAAAAATCTTTCTCAAAAAAAGAGAATTGGGGCGATAGTAGTACAAAAAAAATCATGGAAGTGGCTTGACTGCTTTCCATGCATCGTTCTTCCCATGATTTTTTTCGTCTCATTTCGTGCTTTTCGTTGTAAAAAAACATTACAATAACCTGAACCGGAATAAGGAATAATAGATCATGAAGCATCGTAAACTTTTGATTTTTCTGTTGAGTTTTATTGCTGTGCTTGCCTGTTTTTTGCTGATCGGCAGTATCGGCAAAGCGGAAAGCGAAGAACACTGCCGCGAAAGCCACCAGAAACAAACCCCTTCCCCAACGGATGCATCGCAGTTGCACGACCATGACGCTGAAGATGAGCACGATGAGCACGATCATGCTGCTGAAGCGGACTATCCGGAAGGGACTTTATTTTTAAGCGCAGCTCAGCAGCAGGAAGGCGGCCTGAAAATTGCAGCTGCCGAAAACGGGGTATTAGCGGAAACACTGGAGCTGCTCGGAGAAATCCGCCTGCATCCCTCCTGTAGTGTCCATGTGGTGCCTCCGATCCCCGGCTTTATCCGAACGCTGAACGTAAAAGCCGGAGATATCGTCCACCCCGGAAAGGAACTGCTGACTCTTTTCAGCCCGGAACTGGCAGAACTGAAATGCGATTATCTGGAAAAAAAGCGGAGTTCTGAACTGGCCCGCCTGACTTTCGAGCGCAAGGAATTTCTCCGCAAAGAAAAAATCGGTTTGGAAGCGGACTGGCAGGAAGCCAAATTCAACCTGGAAAGTGCCCTGTCCGCTCAGCAGCTCGCTTCGCAGCGCTTGCTGGCACTCGGGCTGCCGCAAGGGGAGCTGAACGAACTGGAACGGCAGCATCCCGCCAGCTACGGAATTTTTCCAGTTGTCGCGCCTCAGCACGGTGTCATTTTGGAACAGACTGCGTCCCTGGGCAGCCGTGTTGAACATGAAACTGTGCTGGTCATCGCCGATCTGCGGGAAATGCAGGCTGATTTTCAAGTGCCTCTACGACAGCTCGAACATCTTCAGATTGGCCAAAATATCTCTGTCAGTACCCTGGATGGAACTGCCGTTGATGGCATAATTTCACTGATTTCTCCTGCAGTCAATCCTGCCAACCAAACGGTGACGGTCTCGGTCATGATTCCCAATCCGGATGGGCGCTGGCGGCAGGGCCTGTTTGTCAGAGGAGAGGGCACCCTCCATGGAAAAAGAACAGCGCTTATCGTACCGGATGAAGCGGTTCTTGAACTCGACCAGCAACGCGTCGTTTTTGTTTCTCTCGGTGGAGAGGCTTTCACCCCCAGAAAAATTCGCTGTGGAAAGCAAAGCAGCGGTAAAATTGAAATTCTGGAGGGGCTTGAAGCCGGTGAACCGATCGTAATCGCTGGGGCTTTTGTGTTAAAGGCAATGAAGGAAACCCGTGGCCTTGACAGTCATGCCGGGCACGGACACTGAAATAAGGAATTATCCTCATGTATAAAAATATCCTGCAGGCTCTTTTAAAAACCCCCGGGCTGGCTTTGCTCGCAATACTGGCAATCCTCCTGGCGGGTCTGTTTTGCTACAACCGAATGCCGGTCGATGCCTTCCCAGACGTTTCCCCGGTCATGGTGCCGGTTTTTGCTGAAACCCATGGCATGGCACCCGAAGAAGTCGAACGGCTCATTTCCTATCCGATCGAATCGGTCATGAACGGATTGCCCGGCGTTGAACAGATCAAATCCACATCCGCTTTCGGCATGTCCGTTGTCTATGTCTATTTCAATGATGATACCGACATCTATTTTGCCCGGCAACTGGTGGCTGAACGCCTGGCATCGGTTACGCCGCAACTGCCACCCCTGGATGAACCGCCTTCCCTGGGGCCTATTTCCAGCGGCCTCGGACAAGTCCTCATCTATTACCTGACCGCCGACGAAAATCAGGTGAACACCGGAGGTCTGGAACTGGCTGCCTGGCTGCGCGAAATCAATGACAGAACCGTCAAATACCACCTGCAAAACGTCCGCGGAGTTACCGATGTCCTTGCCATGGGCGGACAAGTCCTGCAATACCAGATCGACCTGGACCCGCTCCGCATGCACCAGCATAAAATCAGCCTGGAAGAAGTCACCGAAGCAGTCGTCAACAACAATCAAAATGCCGGCGGACAGTTTCTTCTGCTGGGCAGTGAAGAACATTTGGTGCGCGGCATCGGTCTGCTGGAAAACCTGGAGGAGATTCGAAACATCCCGGTTCGAAGCGAGAACGGTATCCCGTTGCACCTGAAAGACATCGCCGAAATCCGCCACGGCAATGAAGTCCGACGGGGAGTGGTAACCCGGAATGGCCGGGGAGAGGTCGTCTCGGGGATCGTGATGAAATTATATGGCGAGAATACCTCGGCTGTGATTGATCGCCTCTATGATAAAATTGAAGCGATCAAAGGGATTCTGCCTGCGGGCGTGGAGCTGGTACCCTATTACGAGCAGGCCGAATTGGTACGCAATGCCACCGGCACGGTGAAAACCGCCTTGTGGCAAGGAGCGCTGCTGGTACTGATCGTGCTCGCTCTGTTTCTGGGAAACTGGCGCAGCGCGCTGATCGTGGCACTGTCACTGCCCATTTGCGCACTGCTGGCCATCATCGGAATGCAATGGCAGGGAATTTCCGCCAACTTAATGTCACTGGGAGGCCTGGCCATTGCCATCGGCATGCTCGGCGATGGCTCTATCGTCATCGTCGAAAATATCTACCGGTACCTGGGCGACCCCAACCGGCAAAAAGAAAAAAAGACCAACCTTATTTTGGCGGCTGCCGAGGACGTCGCCCGACCAGTCGCTTTCTCGATTGCCATCATCATCCTGGTTTTTCTGCCGCTGCTGACCCTGGAAGGTTATGAGAGAAAGATGTTTGCCCCGATGGCCTGGACAATGGCGGCGGCTTTGGCTGGATCTTTGCTGACCGCCCTGCTGCTCGTGCCGGCTCTGGCAATGCTCCTGCTGCGCTCCGGCAAACAACGGGTCAATCTTCTGCTGGTATTGTGCACCAACCTCTACCGCCCCCTGTTGAAACGAGCCTGCCGCTGGAAAGTCCCGGTCATGCTTTCCGGGCTGTTGCTGCTGGCCGCTTCCCTGTTTGCATTAAAGCATGTTGGAAGGGAATTCATTCCTACGCTGGAGGAACACTCCATTCTGATCGGAGTCACCATGGCCCCGTCCATCTCCCTCGAAGAAGCCGTCAAAACGGTACTGCGTCTGGAAGAACTCGCCCTCTCTTTTTCAGAGGTGCGCGAAACGGTTTCACGCATCGGGCGCCCTGAGGCGGGCAGTCATCCGCACCCGGTGAATACCGGAGAAATTCAACTCGAACTGCTTTCCCTCAAGCAATGGAGCCGCTTCCGCAACAAAACTGAACTGGTTGACGCCTTGCGGCAAACCCTGGCACAGGTGCCCGGAGTCCAATTCAACTTCACACAGCCCATTCAAAATGCCTTTGATGAACTACTCTCTGGAGTTAAAACACAACTCTCTATCAAAATTTTCGGGGAAGATTTAGAGGTGTTGCGGGACAAGGCCTCTGAAATCAAGGAAAGTATTGTTGACATTCCGGGGCTGGTCGACCTCAGTATCGAACAAAGTTTCGGGCAGCCTCAGGTGCAAGTGATTGCTGACCGTACGGCTTGCGCCCGCTTCGGCATAGCGGTCAGTCAGCTGATGGAACTGGTTGAACTCGCCGTCGGTGGTGAAGTCATTGATTCTCTCTATCTGAATACCCGTAAATATGGAATCCGCTTGCGTTATCAGGAAAACAGCCGGAACGATCCGGAGGCATTGGGCAAGCTGTTGCTGAACGGATCCGAAGGTCAACTCATTCGACTCTCTGAAGTTGCTGAAATCCGGCAATTGACCGGCCCGATCCAAATCAGCCGGGAAAATAACCAGCGACGCTGGATCGTGCAGGCCAATGTCAAAGGGCGAGATATCGGCAGCGTGGTAGCAGATATACAGGCCAGGGTGGGGGAAAAAATTACTCTGCCGCCCGGATATCTGATCGAGTATGGCGGACAATTTGAAAATCAGCAGCGCGCTATGCGCCGCCTATTCCTGATTATTCCCCTAGTGATCGCCGGCGTCTTCACGATGCTCTGGCTGACTTTTTCGTCTTTCCGCCAAGCCTGCATTATCATCATTAACATCCCTCTCTCGCTGGTTGGCGGAGTAGCGGGGCTACTGATTATGCAGCAGTTTCTTTCAGTCCCCGCAGCAGTCGGATTTATCGCCTTGTTCGGCATTGCTGTCCAGAATGGCATGGTTATGGTGAGTACCTTTAATTCCCTTAGCAAACAAGGTTATTCCCTTTCGGAAGCAGTTCAGGAAGGCGCATTGCTGCGCTTGCGTCCGGTGCTGATGACCGCACTGACCACCATCCTGGGGCTGCTGCCGCTGCTTCTCTCCAATGGGCCTGGCTCGGAAGTGCAGCGCCCGCTGGCAGCCGTAGTGATCTTCGGACTGTCAACCTCAACCCTGCTGACCCTGTTTATCCTGCCGGCTGTCTTCCTGAGCATCGAACCCAAACCTGGGGGAAACGGGCACTCGCAACCCATGTAAGTTGTTAGCAATAAAGAAGCATGTCCATCCGATCCATAAAAAACGTGTCCCTTTGTGTCCACGTCTATTAAAAAAGCGTTTCAAAAAACAAAAGGATTTTGCTAGAGCGGGTTCTTGCGTCAAAGCCACATCCCATAAAAAAATTTCGTGTCCTTTCGTGTCTTTTCGTTGTTAAAAAAGCTTGTTAGATGTCCTCTAGTTAAGCAGCATTTCGATTTGTTTGATTTTGCAGAAATCGCGGAGCAGGTTGAGGTTATCGCCATAGCTGAGGATATAATGCTGTCCCATGACCTGATCGAGGAAAGGATCTGCATCCTGTTCGAAATT
>JAQVUB010000242.1 GCA_028699735.1 Lentisphaeria bacterium
CCACTTTTTAAATTCAGATGCGGCAGGTACGGATATCGGTGACGATGATGCCGTTAGCGCCGGTATCTTCGAGTCGGTCGATGATCTGGTTGAGTTCTGCGCGTTTGACCATGGATTTTACGGCAAACCAGCCTTTTTTATTCAGGGGAGAGACGGTTGGCGCTTCGATCCCTGGGGTAATGGTGCAGGCTTTGGCCAGCAGCTCCTCTTTGATGTCATATTCGACGACCACATAGGAGCGTGCGACAATGATGCCTTCGAGGCGCCGTAAAAAGGTATGAACTGCAGGTTTCTGCGCACTGTCGGGGGTACTGGCGATGACCACCGCTTCGGATTTCATCAGGGGTTCTCCGACGATTTTGAGTCCGGCCTGTTTGAGGGTGGCGCCACTGTCAACAACATCGGCGATGACATCGGCGACCCCCAGCTGGATCGAGATTTCGACCGCCCCGTCCAGTTTGACAATTTCCACGTCAAAGCCGCGTTTTTTCATGTCAGCCAGGACGATATTGGGATAGGAGGTCGCGATGCGCAGATGGTTGAAATTCGCAGGGAGCAATGTGCTTTCCGCCGGCACCGCGTAGCAGAATTTCGAGGCACCGAAGCCAAGCGGCATCAGTTCACTGGCCGTCGCGCAGCTGTCCAGCAGCAAATCACGCCCGGTGATGCCCAGATCAACGATCCCTCCACCCACATAGACGGCAATATCCCGCGGACGCAAAAACAGGAATTCGACTTCGTTGAGGCTGTCGATGACACTCAGTTCCCGGTTTTCGCGTCGTGCCTTGTATCCCGCTTCCTTGATCAAAGCGAGGGCATCTTCGGAGAGCGAGCCTTTGTTGGGTATGGCAATTTTCAACATGATTGGTTATTCCTGGTAGCTTGACTTTTTTTAACAACGAAAAGCACTAAACGACCCGAAAAAATTTCATGGGAAACGGCTTTGACTGCGGGAGAGCGTTGTTCATCCCATGAAATTTTTTCGGGTCGTTTAGTGTTATTCGTTGTTAAAAAAAAGTTCTAACACTCGACCGTCAGAGGTATTTATAGAGGTCATCGAGGGTGAGTTCATTGGCCAGCATCATGACCTGGAGGTGATAGATCAGCTGTGAGATTTCTTCAGCGGTTCGTTCTCTTCCTTCATATTCCGCAGCGATCCAGACTTCTGCGGCCTCTTCGACAATTTTTTTGCCGATGGCATGTTTTCCCCGGTTGACTTCCTTGACCGTTCCGGACGCTGGATCCTGAACAGCCACTTTTGCACTTAATTCAGCAAACAGGTCTTCGAAGGTTTTCATAACAGGCCTACTTTTGGGGTTTGAGAGAATCGCGGATCCATCCCGAAATTATTTCGGACGGAGCCGCAACGGCATCGACGTCAAAGGGAAAACTGGTTTTTCCAGTATGATTGGAGAGCAGCAGCAACCCGTGATGAATATCTTTGAAACGCTCTTCGCAAAACCCGCGAACCGTTTTATTCTGGGCGCTGCTCTGATCGATAAGCCAGGAAACCGCCGCCGCTGTGAATTCAATGTCGAGTTCATGCTGCTGCCGGAAACGTTCGGCAAAAGCCTGTACTTCCTCGCGTTTCAGTTTGTCCGTCAATTTATGACTCACCTGCAGCAGACGTTTCAATTCTTTGCCCGGATGACAAACCAACTCCGCAGTCAAATCCAGGCTGGTCACTCCGCTGCCAGGCAATTCATATTTGAAATCGCGGAAGATACGTTCGAGAATGGTCATCAGTCCTCGTGCGCCGGTTTTCTCCTCTGCGGCACGGGCAGCGATTTCGTGGAGGGCATTTGCCTGTGTTGTAAGGTCGATGCCGTATCCGGCAAAATTTTCCCGATACTGTTCGAGGATTCCGTTTTCCGCGACCTTGAGGATTTGTTCCAGGTCGGCGGCGCTGAGGTCATCGAGGACAACCCGCACCGGCAGACGTCCGACAAATTCCGGTTCGAAGCCGAATTTCACCAGATCCTGCGTTTGCACCTGTTTCAGGATTTCGCTATCGGTACGTCCGGTGAATTCGCCATTGGCATGGAAGCCGATCTGCGCATTTCCGAGGCGTCGCTGAATGATTTCCTGGATGCGGTCGAAGGCGCCACTGACAATAAACAGGATATATTTGGTGCTGATCAAGCTGCGTGGGGGCTGCCCGGTTGTTTGCATGGCCATCATCGCCTGCATTTGCCCGAGCATATCGGTCTGCCCGATCAGTTTGACGTCCGTATCCTCCATGAGCTTCAGCAGATTTACTTGGACACCGCGTCCGGAGACATCCTTGCCGCCGTCGCTGTTCCGTCCGGCGATTTTATCGATTTCATCGAGATAAACGATCCCGTACTGAGCCATTTCGACGTTACCGTCAGCGGCCTTCACCAGATCGCGGACGATATCTTCGACATCATATCCGACATAACCGGTTTCGGAAAACTTGGTGGCATCGGCTTTGATGAAAGGGACTCCAATCAGCTTTGCGATGCAGCGCATCAGGTAGGTTTTGCCTACCCCGGTAGGTCCCAGCATGATGACGTTATGTTTGGAAAAATCCCGTTGTGCCAGCTCAGGCTTTTCGAGGCAGCGCCGAACATGGTTGTAATGGTCACAGATGGCTGTGGCGAGCACTTTTTTTGCTTCATCCTGGCTGATCACGAAGCGATCAAGGTGATCGCGGATTTCTTTCGGCTTGAAGGAAAAATCCTTGACTACCTTCAATGGGGACACAGGCTCCTCATCCGACTTTTCTGCAGCCGCCGGACGCTTGCCCGCATTAACCACCTGCTGCCGGGCGGACATCACTTCAAAACCCATCTTTTCAAAAAAATCCTTCATGGTTCCGACGATATCATCTGGCGTGTGAACAGGATTTTTCTTGTCGTCTTCATTCTGCTGTTCGCTGGTTTCTTCGTCATGATCGGGAACATCCGGTTCAGTTCCGGCAGTTTTATCAGATTCATTTTTCATGATGTCATTCCAAGAGATGAAAATTTCCGCGCTGGGTACAACATTTTTAAACAACGAAAAAGCACGAAAAGACACGAAAAAAATGTTACGCGGTATTTTAAAATATACTTCCTGAAGTGGGGAATTGCTGGGAAAAGGACATGTTTGCAGTATATTTAGCGGAACTCTCGGGCACTTGTCCGCTGAAATATTTGTTACCATTTTTCAGAAGGAAGATTCGGGAATCATGAAAATCAGAGTACTAGGTTCTGCGGCAGCGGAGGCGATGCCGGCATTGTGGTGTGAGTGTTCCACCTGCAAATATGCTTTGCAACATGGCGGCAAGGATTTGCGCAGACGCACCTGTTATCTGCTTGATGACGATACCCTGGTGGATTACGGCCCGGACATTTTCTGGCAGGTGACAACTTTCAAAGTGGATCTGCTGGCCATCCGCAGAATTGTGGTGACCCATTCGCATGTGGATCATCTCAATCCCGTCGATTTGCTCTGGCGCCGGCCAGGGTTCAGCGTGGTCAGCAAAACGGTAAAGCTTTTTGGCAACGAAGCAGTCACCGGTAGCATCATCAGTACCATGCAAAGAGAAAGCGGCATTGATCAACTGGATAAAATCGCGCTGGAAAATCAGATTCTCGAAGCCGGCAAACCCGTACAGGATGGTGATTTGCAGATTCTGCCTCTTCCTGCGAATCATGCCCCGCGTGAAAAGCCGTTGTTTTATGTCTTCACCCGCAACAAGCGCAGCCTGCTGATTGCCAACGACACCGGCTTTCCCAGTCAGGAAGCCTGGGATTTGCTTGCCACTGAGAAACTCGATGCGGCGATCCTGGATTGCTGCGGGGGTGCGCATCCGGTTCATGGTAAAAACCGTCATGGGCACATGGGAGCAGATACGAACATTGAATTCCGCCAGCACATGCTGGAACTGGGCATCATCCAGGAAAATACCCCGGTTTTTGCCAACCACTTCTCCCATAATGCATTGTGCACCCACGAGCAGCTCTGCCAATATCTGGAACCCCACGGCATCCAGGTCGCTTACGATGGCCTCGCATTCGAAATCTGAGGTTTTTTAACAACGAAAAAACACAAACGGACACGAAAAAAAATCAGGGGAAATGGCATTGCCTGCTTTCCATACGCCATTTCCCCTGATTTTTTTTCGTGTCCGTTTGTGTTTTTTCGTTGTTAATAGAGGTCAGATGCGGGGAATCTTCGGAACCCACTTTGAGGTATCCGGAAGCACAAACCCCTCCGGAAAATCCTTTTCCGCGGCACGGATCCAGTATTGATTCCTTCCGAAGGGGCCGATTTTCCCACGAACGACGAGGCGCTGTTTTTGGGCATCCCAATGAATTTCGCAGCTGTAGACTTTCGCTTTTTTGGGATCGAGGATTTTTCCCTTGTGCCAGAGTTTTCCGGAATCCTCTTTTTGCATATTCCAGATGATGTCGAGCCCAGCCATAAAGGGCTTATCCGGGAGTTTTTCCGCCCTGGCCACCGGCGCATAAATGGTGTTTTTCGGGCGTTCCTGTTCGTCAAAGGTTACGACCAGGCGTCCGTACAGTTTTCCCTGAAACGGGTACACCGCGATAATCGAACGCAGACGCCCGGTTTCATCGTCGATAATTTTCCAATAACCTTCCGCAGGATCAGCGGCCTGCAGAACGCGGGCTGAAAGCAAGGCAACCGTGCAGAACAGCAAAGAAGTCAATTTGTGTTTCATCAAAAAATTCCTTTTTATTATCCCCGACACGCAAGAAGACAAGCTAATACCATAATCCCAAATTGCCGAAAAGTTTTTTTAAACAACGATTTTTTTAACAACGAAAAAACACGAAAAGACCCGAAAAAAATTCAGGGGAAATGGGGTTGACTGCTTTTCATTCGCCGTGCTTCCCCTGAATTTTTTTCGTACTACTATCGCCCCAATTCTCTTTTTTTGAGAAAGATTTTTTGAAACAGCACACGCAAGTTTCTAGCCATGAGACACTTTCTCATTTTTGAGAATTTTTTTAGGGTTTTG
>JAQVUB010000243.1 GCA_028699735.1 Lentisphaeria bacterium
GCTCTGCTTGCGTTGTCCATAATTAAAAGAACGATTATATTAGGAAAATGTTTTGAGCAAAAGGAGAGATGATGGTTACGCAAGTATTTTCCGACAAGGTAAGTTTAGGTAAAGCGGCGGCGTCTTGTGGTGCCGGGTACATCCGTCGTGCGATTGCAGCGCGTGGCTGTGCGAATATCATTGTTGCCACCGCAGCCAGTCAGTTTGAGCTGCAGGATGCACTGATAAAGGAAGAGGGTATAGACTGGAGTCTGGTGCGTATTTTTCATTTGGATGAATACATCGGTCTCCCGGTCGAGCATCCGGCAAGTTTCCGCAAGAATTTGCGTGCGCGTCTGATCGATCGACTGCCCACAGCGCCGGCGGAATTTTTCCCGATCGACGGCAATGCGTGCGATCTGGGCAAGGTCATTCAGGATCTGGCAAAGGCTTTGCAGAAATATCCGACCGATGTCGCATTTATCGGAATCGGCGAAAACGGGCATATCGCCTTCAACGATCCGCCTGCGGATTTTGAGACCAAAGAAGCATTTCTGACGATTCGACTGGATGAGGCCTGCCGCCGGCAGCAGCTTGGTGAAGGCTGGTTTGAAACGCTGGAGAAAGTTCCGCAGACTGCTCTTACGATGAGTGTTCCGCAGATCATGAAAAGTGCAGCCATCATCAATGTTGTCCCGGATCTGCGCAAAGCGGAAGCCGTCCGCAATGCACTGGAAGGCCCTCTGAGCAATCTCTGCCCGGCCTCCGTCCTGCGCACCCATAAGGACTGCTATACCTTCCTCGACGAGGCCTCGGCATCACTGTTGAAAAAGTAGCGCAACCGTCCCGGTTGTGATTGCTGTTGGCTCACCCACGCTCGAAAACTCCGTGACCCGTCCGACCCGTCCGACCCGTCCGACCCGTCCGACCCGTCCGACCCGTCCGACCCGTCCGACCCGTCCACATCAAAGACCAAGAATGCAGTCAATTCATTCCGATAGTATGATTACGGCCTTAAGGCAGGGTTTTCAGGAAAACTTTGGTAGTTTGCCGGAAGTTTTGTCCCGTGCGCCGGGTCGTTTGGAGATTTTGGGCAATCATACGGATTACAATGAGGGTACGGTTCTCAGTGTAGCGGTAGATCGTGCGATGCATATTGCGGCTTCTCCGGCACCTGGTTCATCGGGGTTATGCCGGGTTGTTGATCTGGTCAGCGACAGCCGCAGAACCATTGATCTTCACTCGCTTGAGCAGCCACGCAAAGGGGACTGGGGCAACTACATCAAAGGCCTGATTGTGGAATTGCACAGGCGGGAGATCCGTGTGCCGGCTTTTGATGCGGTTCTCTATGGCACGGTTCCCCTCTCCGCCGGCATGAGCAGCTCCGCCGCTCTCGAAATGGCCATGCTGTTGGTTCTGTTGAAACTCGCCGGTGTCGAACTGCCCTGGCTGGAATGCGCAAAAATCGGGCAGGCCTGCGAAAATCACTATGTCGGAGCCAACACCGGGCTGCTCGACCAGGTCAGCTCCCTCAAGGGGAAAAAGGGGCACCTGATCTACTCGGATTTCCGCCATTACACGGTCGACAATGTGCCCATACCACAAGGAACCGCCTTTGTCGTGGCCAACTCGATGGTCAAACACAACCTGACCAATGAATACAATGAACGCAGGGAAGCCTGCGAAGAGGCTGTGCATATCCTGGCCGGAGCTTACCCCGGAGTCAAAGCGTTGCGTGATGTCACTGTGCAACAGCTCCACGCTGCGGAAAAATTGCTGCCGCCTCTGGTATTCCGGCGCGCTTTGCATGTCGTTGGCGAGATCGACCGTGTGGAAACTGGGCGCGAGGCACTTCGCAAAGGCGACATTGCCGGTTTCGGAAAACGGATGCAGCAGTCCCATCAAAGCTCCATGGAAAACTTTGAAAACAGCTGTCCTGAAATCGACCGCCTTGTTGAAATTGGGCAAACGCTGCCGGGTTATCTCGGAGCGCGCATCAGCGGCGGCGGTTTCGGCGGCATCAGCGTCCATCTCGTTCAATCTCAAGATGCACAAAACTATCAGAAATCCCTTGAAAAAGCATATCAGGAGCGCTGCGGTATCCAGACTGCCACCATGCTTTGTCAGGCCGACGACGGAGCACGACTCCTGAACTGTAATGCGTCAGTCAAACTGGATGGCAGTGGTATTTTTTAACAACGAAAAGCACGAAATGGCACGAAAAAAAATTCATGATAGTGGCGTTAACTGTTTGCATGAGTGTACTTGCCATGAATTTTTTTTCGTGCCGTTCGTGTCTTTCGTTGTTAAAAAAATTCTGTTACCTAGTTGCACTGACGCATTACCCTGAACTGAACAACCCGCAGGAAATGATCGCATGTTCGAAAACTTAACTGGAAAATTTCAGGACGCCTTTCGCAAGCTGACCAGAAAAGGGCAGCTTTCCGAAAGTAATATGAGCGAAGCGCTGGCCGATATCCGTACGGCTCTGCTGGACGCCGATGTCAACTACAAGATCGTTGGCAAATTCATGGATGAGGTACGGGCGGCCTGTGTTGGGCAGGAAGTACTGAAAAGCGTCACTCCCGGGCAGCAGACGATCAAGATTGTCAATGACAAGCTGATCGAGCTGATGGGCACCAGCACCGCCGAACTGGATCTCAGGGGTCAGCCGACGGTCATCATGCTCTGTGGTCTGCATGGCAGCGGTAAAACGACGACCTGTGCCAAACTGGCTCTGTTCCTGCAGAAAAAGCACAAGAAACGGGTAATGCTTGCCGCTTGCGACGTTTATCGTCCAGCAGCTATCGACCAGCTCGAGGTTCTCGGCCAGGAACTCAGCATGCCCGTTTTTTCCGACCGCCAATGCCAGGATGTCCCTTTGCTTGCACAGCGGGCGTTGGAAGCGGCAAAAGAGCATGGGCGTGATGTTCTGATCCTGGATACTGCGGGTCGTCTGCAGATTGATCAGGCTCTGGTGCAGGAACTGGTTGACCTGAAAGCGTGCATACATCCGCAGGAAATCCTGCTGGTGGCTGATTCCGCTCTCGGTCAGGAAGCCGTTTCTGTTGCTGAGCATTTTGACAAGGCACTTGCCCTATCCGGTATTATTCTTACCAAACTCGATGGTGATGCCCGTGGTGGTGCCGCCCTTTCGATGCGGCAGACGACCGGTAAACCGATCAAGTTTGTTACCGTCGGTGAGCGCCCGGTTGACCTGGAGACCTTCCATCCCGACCGAATGGCCTCCCGGATTCTAGGCATGGGCGATGTCGTCAGCCTGGTTGAAAAAGCGTCTGAGCAATTCAAGGAGGAGGAAGCCGCCGCCCTTGAGGAAAAAATCCGCAAGAGTACGTTTGGCTTCGATGATTTTCTCGACCAGCTCAATAAACTCCGCCGTATGGGCGGGATTATGTCCCTGTTGAAGTTCATTCCTGGCATGAACCAGATTCCTCCGGAAGCCCTCGATGAAAAGGCTCTCAAGCGCACCGAAGGCATGATCCACAGTATGACTCTTGCAGAAAGGCGTGTGCCGGAAGTCCTCAATGTCTCCCGAAAACAGCGTATTGCCAAAGGCAGCGGAATTACCCTCAATGAAGTCAATCAGACGATCAAGCAATTCATGCAGATGCGTACTCTGATGTCTCAGATGGCCAACGGTAAAATCAATCCGGCGATGCTTGGACAAATGATGGGCAACGCAACAGGCGGGGGCAGGAGCCCGGGCGGCCCGGGCGGCCCGATGATGCCGTCCATGCCCATGGATTTTAGAAGTGCTGCGCCCGTTGACAGTGTCGCCGAAGCACGGCGACGGGCTGCTGAAAAAGCCAAAAAGGACGCCCGCCGCAAGATGGCCAAGGAATCGAAAAAGAAGAACCGCAAGAAGCATTAGTAAAACTGGGAACGATGGAATTCTTTTTGAACAACGAAAAGCACAAAACGAGCCGAAAAATTTCATAGGAAGCGGCTTTGACTGTGGGAATGCATTGTTCATCCCATGAATTTTTTTGGGGTCGTTCGTGTCTTTCGTTGAAAAAAAACACAAGCATCCAGCTATTAGGCTAGAATCCGACTTTTTTTGCCGGAATTTCATTCACCTTAGAATTAACAGGAGAGAGAGATGCCCCGTATTCCGATTGGTCTTGAAATGTATTCCGTACGCAACGAATTTGCCGCTGCGCCATTGGCCACGATGCAGGCGATCAAAGCGATGGGCTATGATGGGGTTGAGTTTGCCGGTGATCCTCGCTACTGCCCGGAATTCTATGCAGCTTTGCTGAAACAGACCGGCCTGGTCTGTTGCGGCTGGCATACCGGATGGCATCAAGTGCAGCCCGATACTCTTGCCAACACCCTTAAACTCAATCAGGCAGTCGGCAACCGCTATATCATAATCCCGGGACTGACAGCCGAAGGGCATCAGGGCTGGAAAGAAATGGCCCACAAAATGAATGCCCTTGCTGATCAGCTAGCCCCCTTCGGAATGCGCACCGGATATCATAACCATGCCGGAGATTTTGCTGCCATTGACGGCAAAACAACCTGGGATACTTTTATGGAAAATACCTGGCGCAAAGTCATCATGCAACTCGATACCGGGAATGCGCTGGCCGGTGGCGCAGACGTCATGCAGGTGCTGAATACCTACCCGGGACGCTGCGATACCATTCATCTCAAACCCTACAGCACCGACCCCGAAAAAGCCTACAAACCTCTGATCGGCGACGACGATGTGCCATGGCAGGAAGTCTTTCAGTTCTGTCAGGAAAAAGGAAATACCGAATGGGCCATCGTCGAATATGAATGCCCCGAAATCCCAGCCCTCGAAGCCGTCGATCAATGCCTTAAAGCTCTCCGTAAAATGGGCTGGTAAGGGGATTCTTAACCACGAAAATCACGAAAAGGCTTGGGGTGGACTGGCGTCCACAACCTAAGTTTCAGGACACAGACAGAACACGGACGGGACACAGACAGAACACGGACGGGACACGGACGGGACACGGACGG
>JAQVUB010000244.1 GCA_028699735.1 Lentisphaeria bacterium
TTTTGTAAAAAGATTTTCTGTATGAACACGGACGGACACTGTCCCCGAATCAACCCCGAAGGGGCGTTACATACCAGCCCAGGGCAAGCAAGGCCGCCAGGCCACAGCGACGCCCTGGGTTAGTATCCCCACCATGAGCAAAACCCTGAAAGGGCGTGACATAATTGTGTTAGATCCAGAAAGTACTTTTTACTGTTGTCTTCACTTCACTGCCTTCAAAAAGATGTTACCTTCTCCATGGATGTTCGTTATGTCACGCCCTTTCAGGGCTTTTGGTTTTTGGCTGATCCTAACCCAGGGCGTCGCTGCGGCCTAACGGCCTTGCTTGCCCTGGGCTGGTATGTCGCGCCCCTTCGGGGTTAATTCGGGGACTGGTTCCGTCCGTGTTCCGTCCGTGTTCTAAAACTTTGGTTGTGGGCGCCAGTCCACCCCAAGTTTTTTCGTGTCTTTCGTGGTTAAAAAACTTTTTGGACGCCCTCTATTCAGATGCAGTAATTCAGACTGCTGGCATCATTCAATGAATCTTCCATCAATTGCTGCAGGGTCATATTCTGCAAAACCGCTTCGATCGCTGAGGCCACTTTGCACCATACACTGCGCGTGCAACAGGACGCTGATCGCTCACAGGTATCCGACTGCTTCACACACTCCACCAGCAAATGACGACCTTCCAGCGCCGTCACAATCTCCAGAAGCGTAATCTTCTCCGGCGAACGGGCAAGCTCATAGCCGCCTTCACGACCGCGCAGCGAGCGAACCAGACCACACCCACGTAAAGTCCCTAACAGCAAGTGAATATAATTGCCTGAAATTCCCTCCGAAGCAGCCAGCTCCTCAACCCCAAGCAAACCGTCCCCATAGCGCCGTCCCAAACAGGCCATCAAACGCAAACCATAACGACTCTTTGTCGAAAGCAACATCGTAAAAATACCCCCTTTTGTAAGTTCAAAATATACTATAAACAGTTTTGTTATTAAAGTCAAGTAAAACGCTTGAAATTTGAATCCGGCTGATTTCAAACGTTTGTTTCCGTGCAAAAAAAATATTCTAATGGATTGTTTTTCCGCTAAAGTACGATTACTGTATAATCATCCCTTCCATTAAGGGGGGAAATGAGTAAAAAAAGCATCAGAGGAGACTCGCCATGAAAAAAGCATTGTTGTTGTCGGTATTGCTGTTGACGGTTGTCTGCCTGGTCAGTGGTTGCTGCTGCACCAAGAAGGGAGCCTGTAATGCAGCGGCTCCTGCCGCCTGTCCTGCCAAATAACCAGGTCAGAAGTTTGTACCCAAAGCAGCCGGAATGCGTGCCACGCTTTCCGGCTGCTTTTTTTTGCGTAATGTGTCAGACACAAACGGATCCGGAAAAATTTCATGGGAAGTACGACGCATGGTCTCAGTCAAAGCCGTTTTCATGAATTTTTTCGGGTCTTTTCGTGTTTTTCGTTGTTCAAAAAGAATTCCTCTTGCATTTTTAGGGAGGGCTTCGGTACTCTTTGAATCCAGGCACGGAACCCGAAAAGGGGATTATATTATTCATTTACGCCGAAAAAAGTCCGTTCAGGGGACGGGCTGGGGATTTTCGGGGTCGCATTGAAGAACATTAAACTACCTGTGCATCAGGTCAGCGGAGTGCGATGAATATTAGAAAAGAAACCCTGGAGCACTGGACTGCGGAGGACTCTGCGGAATTATACGGGATTCGCAACTGGGGCAACGGGTATTTTGATGTCAATGAGCAGGGGGAGCTGGTGGTTTCGCCGTATCAGGGCAACAATGCTCCTTCAGTCAGTCTTCTGAATGTCGTCAATGGTATTAAGGATCGCGGCATGAATATGCCGGTGCTGTTGAGGGTCAGCAATATCCTGGATTCCCAAATCCGTCTGCTGCATTCCAGTTTCCGCAAAGCGATCAAACAGACTGGTTATAAGGGTGTTTACAAAGGGGTTTTCCCGATCAAGGTCAACCAGCAGCAGCAGGTCATTGAAGAAATCGTCCGCTTTGGCAAAGAATTTCACCATGGTCTGGAGGCCGGCAGCAAGGCGGAGCTGATTGCCGCGCTGGGGACCTTGCGTGACCGGGATGCCTGCCTGGTTTGCAACGGGTATAAGGATGAGGAGTTCATTGATCTGGCTCTCTATGCCTGTAAACTGGGCTTTCAATGCATTATGGTTGTGGAAATGATCGGGGAATTGCCTTTGATCATTGAACGCAGCAGGGCACTGAATATCAAACCCTTGATCGGACTGCGCATGAAACTCTCCACACGGGCTAGCGGACAATGGGCCGAATCCGGCGGAGACCGCAGCGTTTTTGGTCTCAATACCGCCGAACTGATTGAAATGGTCGACCTCTTGCGCAAGGAGGAGATGCTGGACTGCCTGCGCCTTTTGCATTATCACATTGGTTCTCAGATCTCCAATATCCGGGACATCCGGGCCGGGGTTTTGGAAGCCAGTCGTGTATATGTCGGCCTGGTTCAGGAAGGAGCCACGATGGGCTTTCTGGATCTCGGCGGCGGCCTGGCGGTCGATTACGATGGCTCCCATACGAATTATCACCAGAGCCGGAATTATACGCTGGATGAGTATTGCGTTGATGTCATCGATACGGTTGCCGAAACGCTGACGGAAAATGGGGTTGCGCATCCGACGATCATTACCGAATCCGGGCGTGCGACGATTTCCTACTGTTCGGTATTGTTGTTCAATATTCTGGATGTGACCCGCTTTGAGCCTTCGAGCATACCCGATACGATTCCGGAAGACGCTCATGAGATGACCAAGGATCTGATGGTGATTTTGAAAAATCTCAACCAGAAGAATCTGCAGGAATGTTTTCATGATGCGATCTACTACCGTGATGAATTACGCATTCTGTTCAAGAACGGTCGCATTTCGCTGAGGGAACGCGGCCTGGCCGAAAATGCCTTCTGGCATATAATGGTGCTGATTAATAAATTGGTCAAAAAACTCAAATATGTCCCTGATGAATTCGAAGGCCTTGATAACGCACTGGCCGATATCTACTACGGAAATTTCAGCGTTTTTCAGTCGTTGCCGGATGCCTGGGCGATCAAACAGCTCTTCCCGATCATGCCGGTGCACCGACTGAATGAGCGCCCCGTGCGCAACGCAATCATATCGGATATCACTTGCGATTGTGATGGTAAAATCGAGCAGTTTGTCGATTTGCATGATGAACGGCGAACGCTGCCCTTGCATGAACTGCGGGAAAATGAGGAGTACTACCTGGCCGCTTTCCTGGTAGGAGCCTATCAGGAAACTTTGGGCGATCTGCATAATCTGCTTGGCGATACCAATGTGGTGAGCATCTCCATTTCGCCGGAAGAGGGGCGTTTCGAAATTAACCGTGAACTCGAGGGCGATTCGGTCGCAGATGTGCTCTCCTATGTTGAATACAATCCGCAGGCTCTTCTAGACAGCTTTAAACAGAATGCCGAACGGGCCGTGCGTGAGAAAATGATCACTGCAGCGGAACGCAAGGGGATTATGACTGCCTTCGAAGATGGTTTGCGAGGATATACCTATTTTGAACGCTGAATGACTTTTTTAACAACGAAAAAACACGAAAAAACACGAATTTTTTTAGAGGTTGTTGCGTTGGCGGACGGTATTGCGCGCAAAATTGTGGTGTGTGGATAAGTTGGCAGATGGCAGTACAAAAATGAGGTAGTTGATATGGCAAAAGTTTTGATTATTGGTGCAGGCGGTGTAGGGCAGGTTGTTGCCCATAAATGCGCACAGGTGCCGGAAGTGTTTACGGAGATCTGTCTGGCCAGCCGGACGGAGTCCAAATGCCGCAAAATTGCCGCGCAGCTGCCCCGTATGATTGAGACGGCGCAGGTGGATGCGGACAACGTGCCGGAACTGGTGGCCTTGCTGAAGCGCTTCAAGCCGGATGTGGTGATCAATGTCGCCTTGCCGTATCAGGATCTGCATATCATGGATGCCTGCCTGGAAGCCGGCGTGAATTACGTTGATACGGCCAATTATGAGCCGCCGGATGTTGCCCATTTTGAATACAAGTGGCAGTGGGACTATCAGCAACGCTTCAAGGACAAAGGGATTATGGCCTTGCTGGGCAGCGGGTTTGATCCGGGGGTTACCAACGTCTTTACTGCCTGGGCAAAAAAGAAGCACTTTGACACCATTGAAGAGCTCGATATCATCGATGCCAATGCCGGTGACCACGGACAACCCTTCGCAACCAACTTCAATCCCGAAATCAATATCCGGGAAGTCACCGCCAATGGAAAATTTTACCAGGACGGCAGTTTCCGGGAAACAAAACCCCTCGAAGTCAGCAAGACCTTTGATTTTCCGGCCGGTATTGGCCCGAAGAAGATCTATCTTCTCTGGCATGAGGAATTAGAGTCCCTGGTGAAGTTTTTGCGTCCGCATGGTTTGCAGGCGGCGCGTTTTTGGATGACCTTTGGGGATGCTTATCTGAAGCATCTCGAGGTTTTGCAGAATGTGGGTATGACCCGGATTGATCCGGTGATGTATAATGGGCAGGAGATTATTCCGCTGCAGTTTCTGAAGGCTCTTTTGCCGGATCCGGCGTCGCTGGGACCCCTGACCAAAGGCAAGACCTGTATTGGCTGCCTGATCAAAGGCACGAAGGATGGCAAGCCGCGCCGTTATTACATCTACAACATTTGTGATCATCAGGAAGCCTACCGGGAAGTGCAGTCCCAGGCCATCTCCTATACCACCGGCGTTCCGGCCATGATCGGTGCCATGCTGGTGGCTACCGGCGTTTGGAAAGGAACCGGAGTCTTCAATATGGAGCAATTTGATCCGGAACCTTTCATGGAAAAACTGAACTTGCACGGCCTGCCCTGGCAGGAGCATTTTCTTGAGTGCTGAATGCTGAATGCTGAATGCTGAATGCTGAATGCTGAATGCTGAATGCTGAATGCTGAATGCTGAATGCTGAATGCTGCATGCTGAA
>JAQVUB010000245.1 GCA_028699735.1 Lentisphaeria bacterium
TTGCGATTGCTGAAATATCCTACGATTGGCAAGAATATCCGGTCATCCATCTTGACCTGAATGGCTGGGATTTTTCGACGCTTGAGAAGATGCAGGAGAGCCTTTGCGGTCTTGTGGCGGAGTGTGCTGTAAAACATGGTGTTTCGCTGGCATCCAGCACGCCGGATGGCATGTTTCGTGAATTGATCACGAAAGTATCGGCCAAAGGGAATGTGGTGATTCTGGTTGACGAATACGACAAGCCGATTCTGAATAATGTAGGGAAGTCTTGCGCCCAGGCGATTCTGGACAAGCTGAAAGTATTTTATTCGGTCATCAAGGCCTTTGAATCAAGTGAGCGCTTTGTCTTTGTCACCGGCGTCAGCAAATTTTCACATGTTTCGATATTTTCCGATTTGAACAACCTTTATGATATTTCCATGGATTATGATTACGCAACCATGCTTGGTTATACCCAAGAGGAATTCGAAACAAATTTTGCCGAATATATCGAACAGGCCGTCGCGATCTTGAAAGTCACTCGTGAAAAGTTACTTCATGATATAAAGGCGTGGTATGACGGCTATCGTTTTCATGCGCACGGCGATTCTGTTTACAATCCGGTCTCTCTGGCTCAGTTCTTCTTGAAGAGATGCGAATTCAACAATTACTGGTTCGATACGGGAACCCCGTCTTTTCTGATTGAGGAGATCAAAAAGACCCATTTTGATTTTGAGGATATTCTTTCCCGTCCTGTCAACAGCCTGGCATTCAAGGCCTTTGAAATTGACCGGATTGATCCTTTATCCCTTCTTGTCCAGACCGGCTATCTGACGATCAAGGATTCTTTTCAGGATTTCGATACGACTTTTTATCGGCTGGGCTTTCCGAATGTTGAAGTCCGCTCGGCCTTCGATACGTATCTGCTGAATGCTTATACCTCGATTTCGAGGAACGATCTTGCGATGGTCGGGGTCTCGCTGGCGCGGCATGTCCGCAATGGCAATGTCGATGGCTTCATGAATGACTTGAAATCTTTCCTGAAAAAAATCCCGTATGGGATTCAGCTCTCCGAAGAGAAATATTATCAGACGATTATCTTTCTGCTCTTCCTTCTGCTGGGGATTCATATCGAGGCGGAATCGCAGACTTCGGACGGGCGCATTGATGCGGTCGCCGCTTGCGGGGACTGGGTTTACCTCTTTGAATTCAAACTCAATCAATCCGCTGAAATTGCCTTTGACCAGATTATGCACAAAGAGTATTTCCATAAATATCTGCATACTGGCAAGCGTACGGTTGCCATCGGCGCAAATCTGGATTTTGCAACGCGCCAAATGACTGACTGGAAGCACCAGGAAATCCAGGATTAAAGTTCTGAGTCAGATGAACCTGGGTAACGGAGGAATTCTTTTTGAACAACGAAAGACACAAACGCCCCGAAAAAAATTCATGGGAATGGTATTTGACTGCGGGAATGCGTTGTTCATCCCATAAAATTTTTTCGTGGCGTTAGTGTTTTCGTTGTGAAAAAAACGCTGCCACCCAGCTTCGCTGACATATTACTAATCGGGAGAACCTGCATGAGACAGAGTGAAACATGCGGACGCGACAACTTTCAGAAGAGCATGTGGATTGAACTGATCGGGTTTGATGTCCGCAGGAAGGATTATGGAGTCGGTGCTTTGTTCCGGCAGGCGGGCTTTATCCCGGATTCGGTTTTTCTGCTGCTGTGGAATGCGGATTTTATTCACCATTATCAATCCGGGCCGGAAGAAAACAAGGCTGTTTTTTTGCGCGATGACTGTTGCGCCTATTACGGGCGTCCGCTGAGTGAGTTGCATCCCCGGCAACGCTGGCGCAATGGGGACCTGAAAAGGCTGATTCAATGCCTTCATGAATATAATGTGGCGGTATATCTGAGCGTTTTTGATCAGCAGATGGTCGAATCTGTGGCAAAACGGTATCATATGCCAAACCTTCCGTTGCAATGGGTAGAGAAACATCCGGAAGTGAAATTCACCTTGCGAGACGGTCAGATTGCAGCTTCCCTGTGTCCATGGAAACGGCTCGCAGATGGAAGCTTCTATGAGGATTTCCTGTTGCAGCAATTGCTGCAACTGCTACCGGATTTCGGTTTTGACGGATGGCATGCCGCCGATGGTTTCGGGCATCCACGGTATCCCATCTATCAGGGCGATTTTTCGGATGACATGGTGGAGCAATCCGGTTGCGGAGGAGATTGTCCTGTAAGATGTGACGGAATCCCGGATGAGCTGAAGCGGCGTGCTGAATACATCTGGAAAAACCGGCGTTTGGCCTGGATCGAGTTTCATTGTCGGAGAAGAACGGCATTTTTCCTCAAACTGGTGTCGGGATTACGGGAAATTGGGCGCAAAGTTGTGGTCAACAGTTGCTGGACCCGGGAGCCTTTTGAAGCCAAATATCGTTATGGTGTAGATAATGCTGCCCTTTCGGCAGCCGGTTTTGCGGGATGGGTGATTGAGGCTCCGGCTTCGGTAATTGAAATCGAAGGATGGCGAAAGGATGAATGTGATTCTCTGTATAAATTTCTTTCATCACTGGGGCGGATCAGAGCCAGTTTACCAGCACAGCGTCTCTTGCTGTTGAACACCATCAAGGATACCATGGAACAGTATAACTGCATCCGGCATGCGCCTATGTTGCTGGAGGCCGAACTGAGCAGCTTCGGCTCCATCTGTTTTCATCAGAATGGGACGTCCCATCCGGCCTTGGATGGTATTGTATCCTGTTTGTCGGATGGATTGAGCAAGAGCGAATGGAGCTGGCTTTTGCAACGCTGGAACAGCAGTTTCAACACGAAGCGCCTAGGCTGGAACCAAGGGATTCGAGTGATCTGTGACCAGGAGGCTCTTGAGAGTGAATTGCGAAGTTATTCCTGTCAACCGTTCTGTTCCAGTTATCACTGGCACTGGTTGCTTCTGGGGGCTGGGGCGCCCTTACTGGAATGCGTCGACTTATCGCAAGCAGCTACCGCTCCCGGCCCCTTCCTGTTGATTCATCCAGTCTTTTATCCGCAGGAAAAACTGCGCCTCTTTCTGAAAGAACGCGGGGGCGACGTCATTTTTTGTGGTATGAAAAAACTGCCTTCAAGAAAAGTGACCATCAAGGAGGCTCCGGTTTTTCCTCCGGATTCCTGGCTGGATTCGTTGCCGGAGCCGGGGCCGAGGCGTGCTGCTGTACAGAAGCTTGTCCGGCAGCTGACGGAAAAGTCAGCGGCTCCATGGATTCTATCGGGTCAGGCACATGTCTGGCAACAGAATACAAGCACGGGTGCGTTGTTGTTTGTGCGAAATGACCTGCATGTCTATCAACGGGTGAGGGTGGCTGTCCCTGGAAATATGCGAAAGTTACAGGCAGTCAGCGAATATTTGCTGCCAATCGACATCGAGAAAGATGCTTCCGGAGGCAGTCGTTTTTCAGTCAAACTGCCGCCTCAGGGTATGGTTCTCCTGACGTTTCCTCGGGATTGACTTGGCTACACTAGACCCCGTCCAAAAAGGCTTTTTAACAACGAAAAAACACCAAAAGATACGAAAATTTTTGTAGGAAAGCTGATGTCCAATCCTAATACTTCATCGCCAAAATTGGCTTTTTGTTGCCTTTGGCTTGCATTACAACAAAATTTTTGAAGGTTACGATCACCACAGAAACCCAACTCTAAAAAAGTTCGTGCTACTATCGCCCCAATTCTCTTTTTTTGAGAAAGATTTTTTGAAACAGCACACGCAAGTTTCTAGCCATGAGACACTTTCTCATTTTTTGAAAATTTTTTTAGGGTTTTGATGTGATGAAAGCGAAACACGATACCGGCGGAGACGCCGAGGAGGGAAAGGTCCACACAAGCTTGCACGGACCAAGGGGAGCCGGCGAGACACCGGCGCTCCATATTCCCTCCGACACATGTTGACAAGGAGGGAAGTGACCACATATGGTTGATGGTACGAGCATGAAATTTTGCACAGCGATCTCTTACCGCAACGCAACAACCTTAAAAAATTTTCGAGTCTTTTTGTGTTTTTTCGTTGTTAAAAAATAGGTTGTGGACGCCAGTCCACCCCAAGCTTTTTCGTGCCTTTCGTTGTTAACAACCTTTTTGGACGCCCTCTACACTACCGGCTCCCCGGACGGCGGCGGTTCTTGATACAGGGAAAAAATCGCGTGTAGTGCCTTTTTGACCAGTAGTTTTTCTCCGAATGCGAAACTTGGGTTAACAGTTGCTGACATTTTTTTCTTTGCCTTGTGGCACGTGAACAGGTACAGACTTTTTTGCAACGGGAAAACCAGTTGTCTCACCTGCTACCATCTGAACAAAAAAAATATTTTTCTGTGCAAGCTCGTTTGGCCAGGGGTATGTGTTCAGTATTCTTATTTGTTGCCTTCTTCAGGGATGATGAATTCAAGGTTTAAATCTTTTTCGTGGCGTTTGTGTCTTTCGTTGTGAAGAAAACGCTGCCGCCCAGCTTCGCTGACGTATTACGGTTAAGCTGTTAAGGCCGCTCTTGGCTTTATCTTATTGACTTGTAAAATTGCTCTGGAGGGAGTATCTTTTCTGCAGAGGGTTTAGCCATGAAAGATTTGACCAGCAGCGTCTATACATTTGAAAAGCTGATAGAGGGCAATTATCTCTATGTGGATAAGACGGCATATCTTTGGAAGCTGGTTCGTCCCGCTTCCGGCATCTATTTTTTGTCCCGTCCGAGACGCTTCGGAAAGTCGCTGACGATCTCGACGTTGAAGGCCATATTTGAAGGGAAAAAGCATCTTTTCAAAGGTCTTGCCATTGCTGAAACATCCTACGATTGGCAAGAACATCCGGTCATTCATTTAGACCTGAATGGCTGGGACTTTTCCACGCCTGAAAAGATGGAGGAGAGTCTGTGCGGTCTTGTGGCGGAGTGTGCCGTA
>JAQVUB010000246.1 GCA_028699735.1 Lentisphaeria bacterium
CAGATCCCGTCCAGGCGCTGCCAGATCATGGTGTAATGATTCCTTTCAGGTCAATTTGATAAATGCCGCGAATCCCTTCATGAATGGAATCGATGCTGACGGAACGCCCTCCGGGCAGCCAGCGGGAATGCAGATCACAACGGGTAGGTGCGGGCCAGTCCGGATTCGAACGGAAGGAGCCAATCTCGAAGGCTTCTCCAGTTTCCATCTGCATGAGATAGAGTTTCCGGCAGCCATCCGGCATGATATAGCTGTCGGTCAAAAGCCAGTGTCCGTCCGGCGAAAAGGAGCAATGCCCATCCGGCGGAAAAACATTTGCCGCGACAACCTGCACCGGATT
The DNA here is from genome assembly GCA_028699735.1 of Lentisphaeria bacterium. GTDB lineage: Bacteria > Verrucomicrobiota > Lentisphaeria > Oligosphaerales > Oligosphaeraceae > JAQVUB01. Next base: position 341 of record JAQVUB010000246.1, read on the forward strand.
TCCGGAGAGCACATCATAAATGCGGTACTGAGTGCCGTCTTCCCTCAAACGCGATGCCGCCAGAATCCGCTCCGGCGCACTCCAGACATAGTGGGAAAAATGGCCATCCGCTTGCAACTCCCGCAAATCAGAACCATCGGTTTTTGCGGTCAAAAGCCGGGTTCGATAATAACGCATGCCCTGGAATTCCGGTGGAAAAATCCGGTAGCGATGAAGGAATGAAAAGCGTTTGCCATCCGGGCTGAAGAGCATGTGATTCACCCAGTGCGTCGTCCGGGCGGCCTCCGGAACATCAGGCAGGGATTCAACCAGCCGGGCTAGGCTGACCACAACCCGGCTTTTCCCCGATGCTAAATCCATCAGAAAAACACCGTCATTCTGGCAGTAGCCATATTCGATCGTAGGATCGTCCACACCGGGATACCCGTACCCGGGGCGTTCCCGGTCAAGCCGCGAGAAATTCAGGGAAAGGGCATATTTCCGGTCTGGGGAAAGCGTGTAGACCGGGCGATCAAAAAACCGGTTTTCGCCGTTTTCCGGATTCAGCAGTCTGGCGACATGCTTGCCCTGTTCAAGGTCATTGTAGAGAACCTGCCGCTGATCAAACCACTGCAGCATGGATCCCTGCTGCCAGTTCCAGGCACAGGTGCTGCCAAACCCAATATACTGTCCATCCCGCAAAAAACCGACTTCGGCTGCTTCCCCATAGCGGGGCTGCCTGCCCTGAAAACTCACCCGGTGAGCCAAATGAAATTCGCCTGAATCCAAACAGGGATATTTATCATAATAACCGAAAAAACAAATGTCCTTTTCCGGGGAGATACGCCTTGCCGGCAAACATTCCTGACAAATTTTCATCATTGCCCCTTGTGTTTTTTATACTGTGCTATAATATAAATACCGTACACAATCATTTGCAATTGTCCTTTTGTAACAAGCAATTGGGATTATGTAACCGATGAAACGATTCCGCGATTTTCATTACTCACTGTATTCCGGAAACCTGGGTTTCTTTGTCCGCGCAATTGGCTTTTTCCAGTTGCATGCTGCGGATTCCGAGCCGGAAAAGGATGCGGACTTTGCGGAAATTTTCTGGACCGTTTCAGGTGAGGGGGTCTTTTCCATGTCAGGCAGAGAATATATTCTTCCCCCCGGATATATCTGGTACTATCCTTCAGGCTCGCATCACCGCTTCCATCCCCGGCGAAGCGGTGAAGGCTGGGCTTATCGCTGGCTGTCGATTGAAGGACAGTTTGCCGATTCTTTCTTCAAAGGTCTGGGCATCAAACCGGGTCTGAACCGGGCTTGCCCCTGCCCAGAACAACTGTTCCGGGAAATCGAACTGAATATCGAAATCCCGCGCATCGAAAAACGACTGGAAACCCTCGATATCGCCTTCCGTATCCTGACCATTGCCGCCGGAGGACGTCTAAGCTTCCCAAAACGCACCGGCAACCTGCGGGAAATCCGTACCTTCATCGATGAAAACTTCTTTTCGCCGGAACTCAATGTCGAACGCCTTGCCGATTTGTTTTCCTGCCATCGGGTCGTGTTAAGCCGGCGTTTCAAAGAGGCCTTCGGTGTTGGCCCCGCCAATTATATCGCCACCCATCGCTTGCAGAAAGCATTGAAAATGCTGCGGGAATCCAATCTTCCCATGAGCGAAATCGCCGCAGAATGCGGCTTTTCTTCGCCAATCTACTTCAATAAAGTCATCCGCAAAGCCACTGGACAACCCCCAGGACGTCTGCGGGGAAACAGCCCGGCTTCACAAACTTCCTGACCGCAACCGGGACGGTTACGCCACTGTAATGTAATACGTCAGTAAGCGGATAACGGGAGTATTCTTTTTTGAACAACGAAATGCTCGAAAGGACACGAAAAAATTTCATGGAAGCGGCTTTGACTGCGGGAATGCGTCGTTATTCCATGAAATTTTTTTGTGTCCATTAGTGTCTTTTGTTGTAAAAAAACTGTCACCCGATTTCACTGAAGCAATACACTGTAATGCGTCAAATCCATCATATCCCGTCTGATTTGCTCATGAAAGGCAATTTGCAGGCTATCTTATTACTGCCTTTGAATCCGTATGGAAATCCAAACGAATCCTTTCCAAAAAGGAAAGACTGTCTCATGAATCGTGGCGAATATCTTAATCAAACGGTTGCGCGCATGCATCATGGGCTGTTCTTCGTAATCAATTCGTCGAGGAGGGATCATGAACCCATACCGTGAAATCGACTTGCGTCACTGGCCACGCAGGGAGCTTTACGAATTCTACCGCAAATTTGACTCCCCCTGCTTCAATATTTCGGTGCGCGTCGATGCGGAGCCGATTTATGCTTTTGCAAAAGCCCGAAAGGAGTCCTTCTTTCTGCTGTGCCTGTATGCGCTTCTTCGTGCCGCAAATGCAGTGCCGCAGGTGCGACAGCGGATTGAGAATGGCCGCCCGGTTGAATATGAGCGGATCGCCGTCATGACTCCAATCATGACAAAATCGGAAATGTTCCGGCAGATATGGTGTGAATACACACCGGACTTGACTTCATTCGTTGAAATGACCGCAGCGCTGATCGAAAAGGCAAAACAAGCGGATCCCGGACCAATGCCCATTCACGGACAGGATTTTATCTGCGCAAGCTGTCTGCCGTGGCTTCATTTCGACTCCGTTACACAGGCAGACTACGAATTTGCGCAGAGCGTTCCGATTTTGGCCTGGGGCAAACTGGAAAACGGAAAAATTCCGATCAGCGTGAAATTCAGTCATTGTTTTATGGATGGCTTGTTCGTTGCCAGATTCTTTGAACAGATCCAGCACAACTTTTGCAAACCCGACGGTTTGCTGAACAAGGCAGAGGACACGCCAATATAAACAACGAAATAAGATGAAAAAAAACGAAAACTTCTGCCGGTGAGGATGCCGGCTCAGACATCGCGGTTCGCTTTCATCACCGAAAACCAAAGAGTAATATATTCTAAAGTAAGGTCTTGCGCATAAAAGACTGATTGCTGATTTTTTCAAGCAGGCTCATCTTTCAAAGCAACAACCCTTATATTACTTTCGTGTCTTTTCGTGTCTTTTCGTTGTTAAAAAACTTCAAACAACAGGAAGCCTCCTATGTCGATACCGCAAAATTACTGGCGCGCGACCCTTTGCGCGGAAAACCGCCCTGTGCCGAATCTGCTGGTGATCTTTGGTGCCTCCGGGGATCTCACCCGGCGCAAACTGATCCCGGCCCTGTTCCGGCTTTTTACCCGGGATCTCCTGCATCCGGATTCCCGTATTATCGGCTGCGCCCGCAGCAGCCTCACAAACGAACAGTTCCGGGAAAGCCTGCAGGAATTTCTGGCCGGGGAAGACCAGAACAAACTCGCGAAGTTTCTTGGCCGGATCAGCTACCTATCCGGAGATTACTCCGATCTGGCAACCTATCAGCAACTGCATAAACAGATCCTGGAAATAGATTCTGCTCAGGCTCTGAACCGCACTTTTTATCTGGCCACGCCGTCGTCGTTATATCCGGTCATTGTTCCCGAGCTGGGCAAAGCCAGTCTGACCACCGAAAATTATGAAGGGACACCCTGGCGTCATGTTGTTCTGGAGAAACCCTTCGGCTTTGATCTGGCCAGCGCGGAAGCCCTTGACCGCATGCTGCATGAAACCCTGCACGAACGGCAAATCTACCGCATCGATCATTACCTGGGCAAGGAGACCGTGCAGAATATTCTGATGCTGCGCTTCGCCAATATCATCTTCGAGCCCATCTGGAACAGCAGCTATATCGACCACGTACAGATTACCGCAGCGGAGACGGTGGGAGTCGAGAAGCGTGCCGGCTATTATGATCAGTCCGGACAGCTTCGTGACATGTTTCAGAATCATATGCTGGCCATGCTGTCACTGGTTGCCATGGAAGCCCCTGCCGCCTTTGATGCCGATGCCCTGCGCGATGAGCAGCTCAAACTGATCCGAGCCATAAGACCATTTCCCGTTCAGGAACTGGATCAATATCTGGTTCGCGGACAATACAGCTCCGGTCAGATCAAAGACAAAACAGTACCGGGATACCGGGAGGAAACTGACATTCCCCCCGCTTCCAACACGGAAACCTATGTCGCAGCTAAAGTTCTGATCGACAACTGGCGCTGGCGCGGAGTCCCCTTTCTGCTGCGAACCGGCAAACGCCTGTCCAGCAAACGCAGTGAAATCGCCATCACCTTCAAACGGGTGCCGCATTCCATCTTCCCGCAACTTCGCGCCGAAGACCTCGAACCGGATACCCTCGTCCTCAATGTCCAGCCCGAGGAAGGAATGGCCCTCTCCATTCAGGCAAAACAGCCCGGCTCCAAACTCTGCATGGGAAAACTTACCCTCAATTTCAGCTATAAGGAAATCTTTGGCGGCAATATCCCTGATGCCTACGAACGCCTGCTGCTGGATTGCATGCTTGGCGACCAGACCCTGTTCATCCGCAGCGATGTCATCGCCGCAGCCTGGAAATTACTGACGCCAATCCTGCAGGCCTGGAAGAAAAGCGACAAAAAACAGCTGGAATGCCCCTGCGCCCTGCAATTCTA
>JAQVUB010000247.1 GCA_028699735.1 Lentisphaeria bacterium
CGTCCGTATCGGCGCCTTCAAAATTTTTCACTGTTAATGTCGTTGCCATAATTGCAGCCGCTCCCCGCTTATTTCTTTACCGCGTTACGGACGATGACCACACCGCCGGTTGCACCAGGAATGGCGCCTTTCACAAGAATCAGATTCTCCTCTGGACGAACGCCGACCACGAGCAAATTCTGAACCGTGCGACGTGCATTCCCCATGTGACCCGGCATCTTGCGGCCTTTGTAAACTTTTCCAGGTGCTTCGCAACAGCCGATGGAACCAGTACGACGCGTCCAGGCGCCACCATGACTGGCACGACCGCCGCCAAAGTTGTAGCGTTTGACAACACCGGCAAAACCATGTCCTTTGCTGGTTCCGATCACATCAACATATTCGTTGGCGGCAAACATGTCTGCACTGACCACGTCGCCGACATTCTGGGTGGGATCTGCATCCAGACGGACTTCACAAATTACGCTGGGCGGAGTTGCTTCGACGCCAGCGGGCTTCAAATTGCCCAGCACTGCCTTGCTCATATTCTTCACTTTGGCACTGCCAAAGCCCAATTGCAAAGCACTGTAGCCGTCTTTATCCTGAGTGCGTGTCGCCAGTACCGGGCAGGGACCCAGCTCAATGACCGTCACCGGAACCAGAGCGCCTTTGTCATTAAAGACATGCGTCATGCCTAATTTTTTACCAATGAGACCTTTTTTCATGATTAGTCTCCCTTCAAATCTTGATTACAATGTCGACGCCGGCAGGGAGGCTGAGTTTGCGAAGCTCGTCAACCGTGCGGCTGCTGGGATTGATGATGTCAAGAACCCGTTTGTGAGTCCGGATCTCAAACTGCTCCATGCTTTTCTTGTCAACATGGGGAGAGCGGTTGACGGTAAAGCGTTCAATTCTCGTCGGCAGCGGAATCGGGCCGGCGATCAGTGCGCCGGTCCGCTTCACCGTATTCACGATTTCTGAGGTCGATTGATCCAGGATCGTATGTTCAAACGCCTGGAGTCGGATTCGAATGGTTTGTTTTTTGTCGTTCGCCATGTTCAGTGCTTGCCTTTTTCACTGGTTCAGCTTTGCCGGTGCCGGTCGAAATTCATAACAAGACGGCTCGGCTGCGAAATCCGCACGTCCCCCGGTAAGGGAACGAAGATCAGAAGCGTAGCCAAACATTTCAACCAGAGGCACCAGCGCCACAATTCGAGACTCCCCGAGAGCCAACGAGTCAAGTTCAGTAACGCGACCACGCCGTGCCGTCAGGTCAGCTATCACGATACCAACATGATCCTGGGGAGTACTCACCTCCAACCGCATCACGGGTTCCAGCTCTGCCAGTCCGGCTTGTTCGAGAGCCTCGAACATGGCCTGTCTGGCTACGGTTAAGAACGCCAGTTCGGACGTCTCGCTTGCATCATACGAAACCCCGCGAACTGTGATGCGTATATCCGTCAACGGATGTCCACCAGGGACACCCGAGTCAACGACTTCTTCGATCGCCTGCAATACCGCAACACGGCAATCTTCCGGCAGGCGTTCCTTCAAAACTGACATTTCCAATTGGGCACCGCTGCCTCGTGGCAGAGGAGCCAGTTCAAGCCGGATGCCCGCTTTTCGGGAGATTCCCGGGGCGAGTTGCTTGACAAAAATCTTATCGACTTCCGCGTTTCCTGTGATCGTGCTTTTGAAGCTCACCTGGGGTCTGCCGGTACGCGTTTGCAAGCCAAATTCCAAGCGGATTCTTTCCTGCAAGATCTCGAGGTGGAGTTCGCCCATTCCTGCGACCGTCCAACCGCCTGAGCCATTAGGTCGCATGTGCAGGGTGGGATCCTCGCCACACATCTTCTGCAAAGCTTCCTGCAGCAAAATCTGGTCTTCGCTACGGCTGACAACAAAATTCATGAAAACGACGGGTTCAGGAAAGCTCATGCTTTCAAGTACGCAGTCCAGACCGTTTTCACAAAAAGTATCACCGGTGCAACATTCGAAGGAGCCGATATCCAGTCCGACGATATCACCGGCTGAGGCGTTCTCGATCTCCTCGGTTTCGGCAGCGCGCAAACGCAAAACCCGTTGAACCGTCACTGTCTGGCCATTGCGCATGTTTCGGATTTTCAATCCGGGCGTAACTTTGCCGCTGTAGAGTCGTACAGCCACCCAGCTGCCCTGCCAGTCTTCGCGACTGACATTGAAAACCAGGGCGCAAAGGGGTGTCTGCTGATCCGGCACTGCTGGCAGGCAAAATGAACCTTTCAGTTGCGGATTCCAAGAGGGCTCAGGCAGGTAAGCAGCAATCGCATCCAGCAGCGTAGTGACCCCTTGATCATGCAAAGCACTGCCGCAAAGCACCGGAATCAAGGCTCCTTTGCAGACCGCCCGGCGAAGTGCGGCCTGCAACAAACCGGTATCCGGCTTCTCATTGTTCAGATAAAAACGAAGAATTTCATCATCGGCTTCGGCCAGACATTCCAGAAGATATTCCGAGGCGGCTTCAAACTCAAGAATTTCATCAGGATCCTGCTGCCAATCCCGGAACCAGTCCAGCGAATCCACGGCCGAAAACGCGGGTTCCCCTGCCAGCAGGTCAACCGCTCCCATAAAACGTCCTTCGCGATAAATGGGCTTTTGCAGAGGTAAAGCCGGCAAACCAAAACGATCACGAATGCGGATGATGACGGCGTTGAAATTCGCGCCTTCCCGATCCATTTTATTGACAAAAGCCAGCGTCGGCAAGGCATATCGCCGAGCCCGCCGCCATACCGTCTCGGACTGCGCCTGCACACCATGAACCGCACAGAAAACCGTCACCACTCCATCCATCACCCGCAGGGAACGTTCAACCTCCGCGGTAAAATCGACATGTCCGGGGGTGTCGATGAGGTTGATCCGCTGCTCTTTCCAGGGGCAACTCACTGCCGCACTGAGAATACTGATCCCTCGTTCGCGTTCGGGCTGCAGATAATCGCTGGTTGTCGTTCCTTCATGAACTTCACCAGAAACTGAGATGCAACCCGTTTCGAGCAGAATTCGCTCGGTCAGTGTCGTTTTTCCGGCATCAATATGAGCAATGATGCCAATATTGCGGATAGTCCTGCAAGCTGAAGCTTTCATTTGCTCTGATTCCGCAATGTTTCATTGGTGCCATGCCATATTTCAAAACCGGATCCGGGACATCCCCGTTTTTCTTAACAACGAAAAACACTAACAACCCGAAAAAATTTCATGGGATGAACAACGCATTCCCGTAATTGAAGCAGCTTCCCATGAAATTTTTTCGGGTCGTTTTGTGCTTTTCGTTGTTCAAAAAGAATTCCTCAACCCCAGCGGTAATGGGCAAATGCCTTGTTGGCATTGGCCATCTTATGGACATCATCGCGCTTTTTCACGGCATTGCCGGTGTTGTTGAAAGCATCAAAAAGCTCATTGGCCAGAGCCTGACTCATCGCGGTGCCTTTGCGAGTACGAGCATAGGTCGTAATCCAACGCATGGCAACAGCAACCTGACGGGCAGCGGGAACTTCCAGCGGGACCTGGTAGGTCGCACCACCAACGCGGCGGCTCTTCACTTCCAGGCGGGGCTTCACATTCTCGAGAGCCTGCAAAAACAGTTCCAGAGGATCCACTTCCTTGTTGCGTTCCTTCAAAAGATCAAACGCGCCATAAACAATCCCCTGAGCCACGGATTTCTTGCCGCGCTCCATCACTGTATTAATTAAACGGGCTACCAGCTCGCTGTTGTAGCGGACATCCGGAATCAGCGGGCGTTTTTCTGCACTGCGTCTTCTCATGCTTATCTTCCTAATCTGCTTTCGTTAATTGATTAATTACCCAAACTGGCTCACTTCTTACCAGTAGGCTGACCGGGTTTCGGACGTTTGGCACCATATTTCGAACGCCCGCGACGGCGCTTGTCAACACCCAGGGTATCCAGTGTGCCCCTGACAATATGATAGCGCACACCAGGAAGATCACGCACACGACCACCACGAATCAAAATAACACTGTGCTCCTGAAGATTATGGCCTTCACCACCAATGTAAGCGGTCACTTCCTGACCATTGGTCAAACGTACACGGGCAATTTTGCGCAACGCGGAATTCGGCTTCTTCGGAGTACGGGTTGTAACCTGTAAACATACACCACGACGCTGAGGACATTGCGCCAAAGCGCGAACACGACTCTTGCGGGGCTTGACATTGCGTCCATTTCGAACCAGTTGATTGATCGTCGGCATCAGTTTCTTTCCTGCTTGTGAATAACGGGTTTCCACCACGATGAAAATTGGAACTAATAATATATTGTTCCATTATAGCAATTTCAAATGCTTTCAAAAAAATTATTGCTTTTTAACAACAAAAGACACCAACAGACACGAAAAAAATTCATGGGAAGAACAACATCTACAAGCTATCAACGCCCCTTCCATGATTTTTTTCGTGTCCGTTCGTGTCTTTTGTTGTTAAAAAGCAAAGCCCCCGTTCAGCGCTTATGCCGAACGGGGGCTGGTTGATGGGTTATTCACCCTGTTTTACTGTATTTGACGGCTTACATCATACCGCCCATGCCGCCCATGCCGCCCATTCCGGGGCCGCCTGCAGGCATATCTTTTTTCTCTTCCGGGAGGTCGCAGATCATGCATTCGGTGGTCAGCAGCATGCTGGCGCCAGATGCGGCGTACTGCAAAGCACAGCGTGTGACTTTTTTCGGATCGATGATACCGGCTTTAAGCATATCGCCATACTTATCACTCAGGGCATCATAACCGAAGTTGCCTTTGCCTTCTTTGACTTTCATAACAACGATCGAGCCTTCAACGCCTGCATTGATGACAATCTGGCGCAGGGGTTCTTCGATGGCACGTTTGACAATTTCCACACCCGTGGCCTCGTCGCCTTCGAGTTTCAGGTTATTGAGAGC
>JAQVUB010000248.1 GCA_028699735.1 Lentisphaeria bacterium
ACTCCCGTAATGCGTCAGTTAAACTTGGTAACAGAGGAATTCTTTTTAACAACAAAAAGCACGAACCGACCCGAAAAAATTGCATGGAAGCGGCGTTGACTGCTAGCATGCGCCGTACTTCCCATGCAATTTTTTCGGGTCATTTTGTGTCTTTTGTTGTTAAAAAATATCACTGTCACCCAGTTACTGACGCATTACGACCGGACTTTCCAGCAAAAACGGTGGAGCGGATTGTAAAAGTGGCTTCTTCAGTGTATTTTAGTCATGCTAAAAAAGCATATTCTGTTTTTTTGTGGTGGTCGTCCATTCGACCGTTGGAATGCCCTGCCGAATTCGCTGTGCTATGGAAACTTTCACCTTTCAATTCAAAGACCGGCAATGTCTCCTCAATGGACAGCCGCGGGTCATGGGAATCCTCAATCTGACCCCGGATTCCTTCTCCGACGGCGGCAAATACAACTGTCCGGAAATGGCCGTAGCACGGGCACTGAAAATGCAGGAGGAAGGAGCCGAGTTTCTTGATCTCGGCGGTGAATCCACCCGTCCGGGCTTTACACCGGTCAGTACCGTGGAGGAATTGCGCAGGGTTCTGCCGGTGATCGAAGAGCTCAGAAGGTGCTGTCCGCTTCCGCTCAGTATTGACACCAGCAAGGCTGCGGTAGCCGAGGCGGCACTGGCTGCCGGTGCCAGTATCGTCAATGATGTCAGTGCACTACGAGATCCGGATATGCCGCGTGTTCTCCGGAAATATGGAGCGGGTTGCATTCTCATGCATGATTTGCCGCTGGCGCCGCAGTCGGATGCCTTTCAGGAAGTGGCTTTTTTCCTCGAAAAACGTCTGCAGTGGGCAGTGGCCAGCTGTTCCCTCGGCAAAGAACATTTTGTCGTTGACCCTGGAATTGGCTTCGGCAAGTCCCAGGAGCAGAATTTGTCGTTGCTGCGGCATTGTGGTGAATTGCGTTCCCGTGGGATGCCGGTATTGGTCGGCATGTCCAATAAATCCTTTATTGGCAAAATTACGGGTGAGGGTCATGCGGATCAGCGCCTTGCCGGTACGATTGCCGCCGGCGTCCTCTGCCAGTTCAATGGCTGTGACATACTGAGGGTTCACCAGGTTTTTGAAAATTGTCAGGCTCTGCAAGTGATCGCTGCGATCCGGGCAGCCCTTTGAACCGGATCGGGAGTATTCGCTTATGCTGCAACAAATCATTAGTGACCTTTTTCAGATTGTCATCCTCGCTCTTTTTTTCTATCTGATTCTGCGCTTGTTGCGTGGCACTCCGGGAATGCTGATGCTGGGGGTTGTTGTCGTAGCCATCCCGGTGCTGAATCTGCTGGCATATCTGCTGGAACTCAATGTTCTTGAATGGATGCTCTCCCGCATGCTGGGAATCATGCCCCTGTTCCTGCTGATCATCTTTCAGTCCGAAATCCGGCGTCTGCTGACTTTCCTCGGACGGCATCGCTTCCGGATCTTCAAACGCCTTGCATCTGAAAAAAAGAAGCAAAGCCAGCTGGCGATGATCGATGAGCTGATCGACTGTGTCTGCGCTTTTACGGTGCATCCGCATTGGGTATGGGTGAAAGGAGGCGAACGTGCCGGTCGAGGGAAAGTGAAGAAGGTTTTTTACAATACGGGTGCGCTGATTGCCATCGAGAGTGCTCCCAGGCTGAATGAATACATTGAGAGAGGGGTGCCCGTTGATGCCAAAATCAGCAGCCTGCTGTTGCAGACGATCTTTTACAAGGGAACCCCCCTGCATGATGGCGGCGTGATTATCCGAAATGGCATGATTGCCGCAGCAGCATGTCAATTTCCTGCAGCGACTTATCTGGAAAGCAGGCCGATCCATACCCGTCATAACGCCGCCATCGGACTCTCTGAACTGATCCCGGATGTCATTGTCATTGTCGTCTCAGAGGAAACCGGCAATGTCAGCGTTACCACCCGCCAGGGTCATCTGGAAGTCATGGAAGGGCCGCGGCATTTCCGCAATGTCCTCTGCCGAAGACTCGGTGTGCACGAAGTGCGCAAGCGATTGAAGGCGCCTGAAAAAACCACCAAGACCGCTCGCTTTCTGGAAAAGATTTTTGATACCGTTACCGCCAGCGAACAGCCCCCTTCCCCCAAAGGGGATGCGGGTTCTGGAAACTGAATAACCCGCAGGGTCTTTTTTAACAACGAAAAGACACGAAAAAACTTGAGGTGTGCTGGCGCCCACAACCAAATTTGTAGGACACGGACGGAACACGGACGGAACACGGACGGAACACGGACGGAACACGGACGGAACACGGACGGTCTGTGAAAGGATGAATTTGACTGTTGTCATAATTGATTTTAGTAGGATGCCCCCGTTCCCGTACGCGTCCGTGTCCCGTCCGTGTCCCGTCCGTGTCCCGTCCGTGTCCCGTCCATTCCAAATCTTCTTCAAAAAACAATTTGTATGAACTGGTCTGCTTTCAAAATAAAACCTTCGCTTTTTGTACAGCATATCTGGGATGCAATCCGGAATGATATCTGGCGCAAAGTTTTTGCGTTGCTGCTGGGCACCGCCTGCTGGCTGTATATCGATAACATGTACGTCCGCCACAAAAGCCGGCAATGGGACACCATCGAAGAGGTGAAAGTCAACCTGCGCAGCAGTCCGAAAATCTTCATTCCGGAACAGGTCCCCTCCAAAGTCCGCCTGAAAATCTCCGTCAATTTTTCTGCGCGGTCGCAGCGTTTCACGGCGGGTGATTTCCGGTTAGAGATTGATCCTTTAAAACTGCCTTTAGAGGGTGGTGTTCAGCGCCGTTCTTTGCAGCATCCATGCCGGGTAGTTCTCACAGACAAGGATCATGTTCTGCGCAAGCCGGCGGGGATATCCATCCTGGGTTTTGATCCTCCGGAAGTTGATATCTACTTTGACACACGGGATATTTTGCAGAAAAATGTGCATGTTCCCCTTCAGGGTGCTCTGAAGAAAGGCTTGCGTCAGAAATTAATCGTAACTCCTGAGACGATTTCGGTCAGCGGACCCTTATCGGCGATCAGTCCTTTGCTGGTGATTGAGACCGAGCCCTTGCTTCTGAATGAGACAATGCAGCATGACTTCAGCACCAAAATGAAGGTTTTTAATCCTGACAGCCGGATGCTGGAAATTTATCCGGACTCCGTAGATGTCCGGGTAAGCATTGAAGACACGCAAAGTTATTCACGCCAGAAGTTCACTCCGGTTCCGCTCAGCATACTGATCCGTCCTGACAGCGGGTTGCAGATGACCAGTAAACTGCCTGCGCATGTGGAAAGCATTCTGCATGGGCAAATCAGCTGGTTGGAAGCAGTCGAACGGAACCGCCTCAAGGCAATTCTGGACCTGACCTCTTTCAGTCAGCCGGGCACTTATCATGTACCGGTGCAGATGATTGGCATGCCAGGTGATCTGAAGGCGGAGTATGTCAATCCCTCCGCCTGCATGGTGACTTTGAGCCTGCTGCCGCAAGCGCCGCCAACATCCGACCAGACACCGCCCGGAGACCCGAAAAATGAAGAGGCTCAGTGAACTGCGCTGCCTGGTTATCACCGGTGTCACCGCCTCCGGCAAAACCCGCCTGGCAGTCCATTTGGCGCGCAAATTTCAGGGGGAGATCCTCAGTGCAGATTCACGCCAGGTCTACCGCGGGCTCGACTTGGGCACAGGCAAGGACCGCGATGAATATAGCAGCGCGGGGGAGGCTGTTCCGGTGCATCTGCTCGATATTGTCGATCCCGGCGAGGAATTTCATCTGTTCCGGTTTCTTGCAGAAGCGCGCCGAAGCCTGATGGATATCGCCTCGCGGAACAAACTTCCGATCATCGCCGGTGGGTCTCCGTTGTATCTGCAGGCGCTGCTCGATGGGTATGATCTGTCTGGAAGCGCTCCGGAGCCGGAGCAGCGGCTGCATCTGGAGCAATTGCCATTGCCGGAATTGATCGAGCTGTTGCGCAAGGAGGCCAGCCCTGCCCTCTTTGCGCGCACCGATCTGACCCAGGTACGCAGAGTGGTGCGTGCCATCGAAATTGCCCGCACGGGGGAACTTTGCGAACCAGGAGCTGCCTTGCAGGATCCTCTGATTCTGGCGCCGAAGTATCCTCGTCCACTTTGTCATCAGCGTATTGAAAAACGTCTGGATGAACGCCTGAACCAGGGACTCGTTGCGGAAGTCGAGCAATTGCACGCAAACGGGCTTTCCTGGGAAAAGCTCGACTGGCTCGGCCTCGAATATCGCTACGTCGCACGATTTCTAAAAGGGGAGCTTTCCTGGCCGGACATGCGCCAAAGCCTGCTGGTACAGATCCGTCATTTTTGCAGACGCCAGGATATCTGGTTTCGGAAAATGGAACGGGAAGGAAAAGTCATTCACTGGCTCCCGGAAGGCGACCCTCTTCTCGCTGAACAACTCACCAGAGACTGGCTGTGCAGGGAGCAGGGAGCCAGGGCGTTTGCAGTAAGGGAGTCAGAAATTGCCAAAATACTGTTAAAACAGGAGTGAGAAGTAATCTGTCAGTAAGCTGAGTGCAGCGGTATTTTTTTACAACGAAAGACACTAACGACCCGAAAAAAATTTCATGGGATGAACAACGAATTCCCCCAGTAAAACCGTTTCCCATGAAATTTTTTCGGGTCGGTTCGTGCTTTTTGTTGTTAAAAAGAATTCCTCTGTTACCAAGTTTAACTGACGCATTAGACTTGTCATAAATAGTCACTGTTTGTCAATCATCCCTGCCCTCGCGCGCGCTGGGTATGGTCAGCCCCCGGTGGGTGGGGAGGGGAGTCGTCTGAACCACGTCGAAAAAATAGTGCTGCAAAAGCGGGTTTGCAAGAAGAATCATAGAAAGTCATACAGAAACATGCTCATTCATGAAA
>JAQVUB010000249.1:0-2492 GCA_028699735.1 Lentisphaeria bacterium
TTTGCGGCTGGCCAGAATTCCGGGGCCATGCGCATGCGCGAACTGAAAGGCCACTTCATTAAGTTCGGCAGGTTTGAAAAAGCGGATGTATTCATTGGCAATCCTGGTGGCCTGCACACCGGTTTCGTATCCCCATGGAAGGTCAAGCCCCTCGACCATTGGAAACATGCCCCGGGAATACGAAAAGCAACTCATGCCGATATCCGAAACACCCTTGATAACACATTGATAATTTTCGCTGGCACTGCTGAGAACTCCCCCGGAAAAGACATCAATCCGGATACGCCCGTCACTGCGCTTCTTGATTTCCTCAGCCCATTGCTCGGCAAGAATGGCATGAATATGCGTGGAAGGAAAAAAGACGCTGTAGGTCAGCACAAATTCAGCTTTGCGGGCCTTTTTGACAGGGGCAGTACTTTCTCCGGCAGGTTGTTCGTTCCGGTTGCAGGAGCAGAAGGTGCAGAGCAGCGCTGCCAGAAGGCATTGGGCAAGTCGTTTGGGCATGATGTATTCCTTTCAAAGCGGGTTGGTTTAGTCAGAGATCAGATGCGCTCTCGCAAAAAGCTGACCGCAGTACGGATATCGGCTTCCGGGTTGGCGCCGACTTCACGCTCAATGGTCAGATAGCCTTTGAAGCCGATTTGGCTGAGCGCCGCAAGGTAAGCGTCCCAATCGACTTTTCCCTGCCCCAACGGCAGTTCGTTGAACAGCTCCCCGATATTAAGACCTTCGATGCCGCCTTCGGCAAACGAGTTGTAGACTTGAACCGGGTCGCAGGGTTTGAGCTGGACTCCGTCCTTGGCGTGGGTGTGTTTGATATACTTGGCTAGCGTGTGTACGGCCTTGACCGGATCATCATTGACAACCATCACCAGATTGGCAGGATCGAGATTGACGCCCATGCCGGGACAAGCGACTTCATCCAGCAGCCTGGCCAGCACCGTCGCCGGCTCAGGACCCGTCTCAATGGCAAAAGCAACACCATGATCATAGGCATATTGACCGATCTCACGACACACCAACAGCTGATTTCTAAAAACCGGATCTGTGGGATCGTCAGGAACGACTCCAATATGCGTGGTGATGACTTTGCTGCCCAGATCAACTGCCAAATTGACAATCGCTTTGGAACGCGATATCTTGACCGGATTTTCTGCCGGCAGCTGGAAACCATGCCCGCCAAGATCTCCGCATAACGCGGAAATTTCCAGACCGCAATCGGTCACCAGAGCACGAAACTCCCTGCGTTGCGTTGCTGTCAGGTTTTCGGCACGCATATCTCCTTCGACTACATAGACCTGAATGCCATCCGCCCCGACCTCGCGAGCCTTGCGAACGCCCTCCGGAATCGGAAGCCGGAACGAATCAACCATCACGCCAATCTTAAAATGTGACATCATTTTCCTCCCTCAAAGTCAAGGATCCGGAACCCAGGGTAACAAAGAAATTCTTTTTAACAACGAAAAGCACTAAACGACCCGAAAAAATTTCATGGGAAGCGGCTTTGATTGCAGTAATACGTTGTTCATCCCATGAAATTTTTTCGGGTCGTTAGTGTCTTTCGTTGTTAAAAAATTATTCAAACAGAGCTCCGGCGAACATGTCCGGGTCGAAATTTTGCAGGTCTCCCATTTGTTCACCGAGTCCGACGAACTGCACCGGATAGCCCAGTTCCTCCTTGATGGCCACTACCACCCCGCCTTTGCCGGTCCCATCCAGCTTGGTTAGAATCAAACCGCTGATCGGAAAGATTTTTCCGAATTCACGAGCCTGCACCAAAGCATTGGTACCGATCGATGCATCAACCGTCAGCCAGATTTCGTGAGGAGAGCCCGGCATCGCTTTCTCACAGATGCGCTTGACCTTCTGCAGCTCCGCCATCAGATCCGTGCGGGTATGCTGCCGTCCTGCTGTATCAATGATCACATAGTCCAGCTTGCGCTGAATCCCGGATTTGATGGCGTCAAAGGCGACTGCGGCTGAGTCACTGCCCTTCTGGCCGCCTACCACCGGGCAGTCCAAACGTTCCCCCCAGAGTTGCAACTGGGTGACTCCTGCGGCTCGGAAGGTATCGCCAGCTCCCAGCAGAACCGTTTGATCCTGTTTGAGGAAATAATAGGCCAGTTTCGCGGCGGAGGTGGTTTTGCCGCTGCCGTTGACTCCAACCAGCAGAATTACTGTCGGGCCGTCAGGATTGCGCCGGATTTCAGGATGACCATCCTTGTTGAGAATCTGCAGAATTTTTGCGCGGGCTGCGTCAAGAATATCTTCACTTGTTTCAATCAGGCCGCGTTGATATTTGTCGCGCACGTCCGCAACGATGCGGCTGCTGATGGCAACGCCCAGATCCGTGGCAATCAGAGCCGCCTCGAGGCGCGCATAACTGCTTTCATCCCACTTGCTGACATCGCTGAAAAGACTTTGAATCCCGCGTACCAGAGCCGTCTTGGTTTTTTGCAAACCACGCTGAAAAATCGATAAAATAGACAATG
>JAQVUB010000249.1:2592-4892 GCA_028699735.1 Lentisphaeria bacterium
TTGGAAATATCGCCGGCCATGCAATTTCGGCGGACCTTATCGAGTACGCCATTGATAAAACGCGGCGAATCCGAATGTCCGAACTTCTTGGCCAGTTCAATCGCTTCATTGATAGCAGTCGCCGGCGTGACTTTTCCACTGAAGGCAATTTCATAAGCCCCTAGACGCAGGATGCTGCGGTCAACACCACTCATGCGGAAAAGATCCCAGTTTGCTGCAGCCTCAGTGAGCTTCTGATCAATTTCTGCACGATGCTCGCAGACCCCTTCGATCATGCGGATGGCAGTACTCCAGGCCTTGCGATGATGCTGCTTCGGAAAGCCTTTGTCAAGGCCACCCAAATTTTCCCGGAAAAGGATCAATTCTTCGGGTGTGCAGTCCCAGGATTTCTGGAAATCGAGCTGGTAGAGGAACTGAATAGCAAAGGCCCTCGCGCAAGAGCGCTGAAGGCGAAAGGCATCTTCGGGGGTTTCCGGTGCCGGAGCGTCCGTATCGGGGATCATGGAATGCCTTTTCAGGGAAGTTGTTTAAGCAGGTTGACCATTTCGATGGCGGTAGCAGCGGCACTGGAGCCGCGGTTTCCGGCCTTGCTGCCGGAACGCTCAATGGCCTGTTCAATGTTTTCAGTGGTTACCACACCATAGATAACCGGCAGTTTCCGGCTGAGGGAAATCTGTGCGAGGCCTTTGGAAACTTCGGCATTGATGTAGCCGGCATGGGCAGTCGAACCCTGGATCACTACGCCCAAGCAGATGACGGCATCAAACTGTCCGCTGTCAGCCATGCGCTGAGCCGCCAGTGGAATCTCAAACGAGCCCGGCACCCAGGCAATCGAAATATCGGCATCGCGGGCACCATGACGCAGCAGGCAGTCAACCGCGCCGTCCTTGAGCTGCGAAACAAAAATATCATTGAAACGGGCGCAGACGATCCCGAAACGCAATCCCGTTGCACTCAGTTTCCCTTCGTAAGTCTTGTATTTGCCTGTCATTGTTTTCTCCTGTTGTAGTGAGAGGAACCCGAATTACAGCATGTGTTCCATACGGTCTTTCTTCGTCTGCAGATATTTTTTATCGTGTTCATTGGCTGGGATAACCAGGGGTTCCCGACCAGTGACACGCAAGCCATAGCCTTCCAAGCCAACCAGCTTTTTCGGATTGTTGGTCAAAAGCCGGATGCTGCGGATGCCGAGATTGGCGAGGATTTGCGCGCCAATTCCATATTCGCGCAGATCGGGGGGGAAGCCCAGCCGGATATTGGCATCGACGGTATCGAGGCCGCGTTCCTGCAGATGGTAAGCATGCAGTTTATTGGTCAGCCCGATGCCGCGACCTTCCTGCCGCATATAAACGATGACCCCGCTTCCTTCGGCGACGACACGCTCCATCGCGGCGGCCAGCTGCAATCCGCAATCACAGCGCTGGGAATGGAAAACATCTCCGGTGAGGCATTCGCTGTGAACCCGGGTAAGAACATCCTCCTTGCCGGAAACATTGCCGTAAACCAGTGCAAGATGCTCGCAACCATTATGTTTGGCTACATAACAGTGCAAGTCAAACTGACCAAAATCCGTCGGCAGACGAACCGTCTCTACACGCTCGACCAAACTCTCCGTGCGACGGCGAAATTCAATCAAATCCGCTATGCAACCAAATTTTAAATCGAATTTTTTGACGAATTCCTGAAGCTGTGGTACCCGTGCCATCGTGCCATCCGGATTGAGAATTTCACAGATGACTCCGTAGGGTGCCAGTCCCGCCAGGCGCAACAGATCGAGAGTGGCTTCGGTATGGCCGGCTCGCACCAGGACGCCGCCATTGCGGGCGATCAGCGGGAAGACGTGCCCGGGAGAGTGAAAGTCACCGGCGAGGCATTTGGGATCGGCGATTTTGCAGATGGTGGTGGCCCGGTCAAAAGCGGAAATCCCGGTGGTGGTGCCCTGATTGGCATCGACGCTGACGGTGAAACAGGTTCCCAGCGGATCGGTGTTGCGGGTCATTTCATGCAGGCCGAGCTCGCGAGCGCGCTCCGCTGTAATCGGTGTGCATACCAAGCCGCGCCCGTGGGTGACCATGAAATTGATCGCTTCCGGAGTGACCTTTTCGGCGGATATGATCAGGTCGCCCTCATTTTCACGCCCCTCATCATCGGTAAGGACGATCATTTCACCTGCGGCAAGAGCGGTGCTTAATTCATCAATGGTATTGAACATCAAACAAAAACTCCCCAAATAATAATGGTAATTTCTCTAATATAGTCCTTTATACGCTAAAAATAAACCCGCCTGAACCCAGAAAAAC
>JAQVUB010000250.1 GCA_028699735.1 Lentisphaeria bacterium
AAAAATTTTCGTGGCTTTTCGTGTCTTTTCGTTGTTAAAAAATGAGGGCTTTGGATTGGTTAAGCGCGTTTTTACCATGCTTGAAGTGCTTGTGGTTACTCTGGTGGCCGGCATGCTCTTCGCCATAATCCTGCCGCGAATTTCTGCAGCTCCGAAGCGCATCGTGGTGGAAAATGCATTGACTGGGATCCGGCAGGCCTTTTCCGATACGGCTGCCCGATCCCGAGCCAGCGGGCGTGCCTTCCGCCTGACCCTGGATGCTGATAACTCGACGATGACCGTCTCCCAGTACCCGGATTCTCTCAGCCGGGAATGGCGTCCGGCTCTGCCGGCAAAGGAAGGAGAAGGGGAAGCCTCTTCTTTTCTGGCGGTCAAAGAGAACTATGAATTGTCGAAAGAACTCGAATGGCAGTTCAGCGATCAGGTTTATGATTCCGAAGGACGCATTGTCTTTTCCTTTTTCCCGGATGGGCAGGCCGGCGGACCGAACCTTGAATTCAGCATTAAAAACCGGAAATTTCAGTTGCGTGTGGATAATATTACCGGGCGCCCGGATATCGTGGAACAGGAATAACCCATTTTTAACAACGAAAAGACACGAAAAGACTCGAAAATTTTAATATGGTTGTTGCTTTGATGCATGAGCCGGCTCTGGGAAAATCCTCATGTTGGAAGATCGGCTTTCCCGAGTTGCGTCGTCGGCGATATGGGCACTGCCGGCGGCGGCAATCGTAGTGTAGAACGGTTGAGGAAATTATGACTATGGACGAAATCCGCGAACGTCTGTTGCAGCTGCGCCAGGCCATCCGGCATCATGATCACCTCTATTATCAGGAGGCAAGCCCCGAAATCACGGATCGGGAATATGATGCGCTGTATTCTGAGTTGAAGGATCTGGAACGGCAGCATCCGGAGCTGACCACGGCGGATTCACCGACGCAGCGGATCAGCGGTACCCCCTTGAGCGGTTTTGTCACTTGCCTACACCGTATTCCGATGCTTAGCCTTGACAACACCTACAACAATGCCGATCTGCTGCGCTTTCATGAATCGGTCAGCAGGACTTTACGGGGGGCGCCGGTTCTGTATACGATTGAGCCTAAGATTGACGGGGTCAGCATCTCCGTGCGCTATGAAAACGGGGTTTTTGTGCAGGCCTTGACGCGTGGTAATGGCAAGGAAGGCGACGATGTCAGCGCCAACCTGAAGACGATAGCCTCGCTTCCATTGCGCCTGATGCTGGACAATCCCCCCGCAGTTCTGGAAGCCCGCGGTGAAGTCTTCATGAGCCGCCTGGGTTTTGCACGCCTGAATGAACAACGCCAGGCTGCCGGCGAGGAGCCTTTTGCAAATGCCCGGAATGCCACAGCCGGCACCCTCAAACTGCTCGATGCGCGGCTGGTAGCGCGGCGACCACTCGAGGTGATTTTTTATGCACAGGGCGAAATCGAGGGACTGGAAGTTAACACACAGCAAGAACTCCTGCAGTTTTTCCGGAAGGCGGGTTTGAAGACGCAGGACTGGCTTCGCACCGTCACCGATTTTCCCGGAATAACAGAAGCTCTGCTGGAATTGCGGCAGAATAAAAACCTTTTTTCCTATGATATTGACGGGGCGGTCATCAAAGTCGATTCTTTTGTGCAACGACAGCTTCTTGGGCAGACTGCCCGTGCTCCCAGCTGGGCGAAAGCCTATAAATATGAGCCGGAACGCTGTGAGACCCGGTTGAAAGATATCACTGTCCAGGTTGGACGAACTGGCGTGCTCACTCCGGTCGCGGAACTGGAAGCGGTTTTTCTGGCCGGTTCCACGATCAGCCGGGCGACACTGCACAATCAGGATGAAATCACCCGCAAGGATATTCGTATCGGGGATACGGTTTTGATTGAGAAGGCAGGAGAAGTGATTCCTGCAGTAGTTTCTGTTCGCAAAGAGAAACGCCCTGCCGGGAGCGAACCCTTTGATTTTGTTGCGCATCTGGGCAAGCGTTGTCCGTCCTGCGGGGGAGAAATCATCCGCGATCCCCAGTTTGTAGCCTGGCGTTGCCCGAATCTGCAATGCCCAGCGCAGAACATGCGTCGTATCGAGTATTTCGCTGCGCGTAATGCATTGGATATATCGTCTCTGGGCAGTGTGGTTGCTGAAGCGCTGCTGGAAAAGGGTTTGGTGCAGGAACCCCTTGATCTCTTTTCCCTGACTCTCGACCAGCTGGCAGCTCTGAATCTGGGAACTGAGGATGAACCCCGTGTATTCGGTCCTAAAAATGCGGCGAAACTTCTGGCGGCTCTGGAGCGCACTCGCACGATGCCGCTTGCCAGCTGGTTGCAGGCAATGGGGATTCCGGAGGTTGGTTCGGCGACTGCCTATCAGATTGGGCGCACCCACCGCAATCTCGCTGAAGTGGCCAATTCTGCGAAACTCAGAGGCATTGTCTCACTGATGGCCGCACAGGAACGTGGGTTGCCTGCATCGGCGATCAGTCAGGCTCCAGCAGATTCCGTGTTTGGGGAACTATTTTCCTGGAAGAAAGCCGAAGCAGTTGTTTCTGCGGAAGATCTGGTTTTCCTGGGTTTGCTCAAACCTGGCAGCCGAAAAGATGGCGCATCCTATTATGTCACGACGGCGATCGGCCCAAAAACGGCGCAGGCTGTCCTGGATTTTTTTGCCGGAGAGACTGGCCAGGCCTGGCTGAAGAAACTCGCTGACCTCAGTATTGATCCCCAGGGCGGCGAAACTGCGGTGGCAGCTGTTGAAACCGCTTCTGCTCTCAGCGGAAAAACCTTTGTGTTGACTGGTACCCTGACCAGCATGGATCGCGAAAGCGCCGCCGCCAAAATCCGGGCCTTGGGCGGAAGTGTCGCCGCCGCAGTCAGCAAAAATACCACTTATCTGGTTGCAGGCGAAAATACCGGTGCCCGAAAAACGGGAAAAGCGACCGAGCTGGGAGTCGCCGTAATAGACGAAAAACAATTTCTTGAGATGCTTGGGGAAAAATAATCTCGTCTGGCAATCATTTATTTCTGGTTCGGTGAAGTGCGTTCCCTGACTAGTTTCAACAGCATGAAGGAGGCATGGGGAAAGGCTTCGTCTGAGGTTGGGGTTTCTTTCGAGCTGATGACCAGCCAGCCATGTAAGGAATTCTGACAGGCTTTCAAAAAATCCCTACGGTCGCTGTCATGGCGCAAATAGGACTGTAAATAACAGATGTTTACCCGAGCGAGTATATTTTGCAACTCTTCCTCATTGTCAGCCAGGATATAATACTGATTTTCTGAGAGATACGCAGTAAAGTTATTGCTCAGCGAACTGGTCGGGATGCGAAAGACAACCGGGATCTGGATTTCCCGGGTGAAAGAGGCGACTTCATTGCCGGTATCCTTGTGCAAATAACGGATGTTGGCGGAATTCAATCCTTGCCATAAGGTGAAAAGAAGAAGAAAGAGCAGCATAACTGCCTGTGTCTTAGGGCGAAGGCCATGTAAAAGACAGGCAGGAGCCAGGAAAAGAAGCGGAATGCAGGGTGAGAAGTATCGCGGCGTGTCAAAAAGGGATGCGTAGACCAGAATCATGCTCCAGAGCAATGAAATACCGGAAAGAAGCAGGAGACCGGCATTCTGCCGCAGAAAAGCGCCTCCCGGCAATTGTTCCGGGCTGGCATTTTTGATTGCGGGATATTTTCGATTGAAAAAAGTGAAGATGGCCGTTGTTGTCAGCAAGATCAGTGCCCAAATGGACAGGACGTTACCAGTAATAAAACGATAGAACAGACAAACCCGCTCCCAGAAATATGCAGGCGATAAAAAGCTTGGCGATAGATAAGCACATTGAGCCGGCGGGGTGCTGAAGCCGACAAAAAATTGTGGGTAGAATATCAGGTTGAGAATAATAGACAGCAAAAAGGCTGCCGCAAGAAAGGATATTTTTCGGAATTCTCCGCGCTTGCAGGCAAAAACAATCAAAGTCAGGCCGAGCAGACCGATGAAGACCAGCGAATAATATCCGCTCAGCGCTGTAAGGGACAGGATCATGGAAGGGTAAAGGATATCAGACACAAAGGAAGGTTTTTTCTCCGGCTCCTGCAATCGTTCCCATGCTCTGACAAAGCACAGGGCGGTCAATACGAACATCAGCTGTTGCAACTGATAGGAGCGCACATATAGCGTGAAGGAAAGCGTTCCAGGCGAAAGATAGGCGATCGCTAAAATTCCGGCACAGAGCCGTTTTTGGCCGGGCATGAGCCGGCAAAGCAGCAGACCGCAGGCGATAAATGAAAAAACAAAAAGCGAAAAGTTTAAAATTCCGGAACGGAAAATAATATCGTCAGCGGAGATTTCTTGCAGGCCGGATAGTGAAGTTCTCAAAAGCATGTAATAGAAATTTGGCAGGCATCCATCCCGGGAGTTTTGCCAGAGTGTCTTCAAATCATGAAAGAGACTGTTTTTGATATCCCAGGTCAATGCACGCCATTGGCGTCCATTGATAAATTTGCCGGAAGGGATTTTTTCTGAGGTGCCGATGAGGTTGCAGGTTGCATATGATACGGAGAGGCTTTCATCAAGACCCAGGCCGGCTTTTTGTGACATCCAGTAGAGACGAACCGAGGCAGCCAGCAAAAATGCAATCGCAAAAAGCAGAAAAGAGTACCATGTCTTTTTCATGTGAATTTCGCAGATTTTAAAGCAGTTTCAGAAGCCATCGACAAAAAACTTTTTTCAATAACGAAAGACACGAAAAAGCACAAACTAATTCGTACTACTATCGCAAATTTTCTTGTTTTTGTAAAAAGATTTTCTGTATGAACACGGACGGACACTGTCCCCGAATTAACCCCGAAGGGGCGTGACATACCAGCCCAGGGCAAGCAAGGCCGCCA
>JAQVUB010000251.1 GCA_028699735.1 Lentisphaeria bacterium
ACGGACGGGACACGGACGGGACACGGACGGGACACGGACGGGACACGGACGGGACACGGACGGGACACGGACGGGACACGGACGGGACACGGACGGGACACGGACGGGACACGGACGGAACACGGACCGGACACGGACGGGACACGGACGGGACACGGACGGGACACGGACGGGACACGGACGGGACACGGACGGAACACGGACCGGACACGGACTTTCTGTGACAAGAAAAATTTGACTGGTTATTTTATGGATATAGCGGGATTCTCCCGTTTCGGCATGCGTCCGTGTCCCGTCCGTGTTCCGTCCGTGTTCCGTCCGTGTTCCGTCCGTGTATAATAAAACATCTTTTGCCGCCTTTGCAAATTCAAGAGAGCGCTGCTCATGCGAAGAAAATTCTTTTTCAGCCTGTTTTTGTTGGCCAGCATCCTTTTTTTCGGCGTCTTCTTTTTCCTGCCGGTCTTTCAGGTCTTGCGTGGTGGGATCAGCGACAGTGAGGGTCGTTTCACCCTGTTCTATATCGCTGAAATCCTGCGCAATCCCCTGTACCGGGACGGTCTTTGGAATTCACTGCTGATTGCCTGCTGCACGACCCTGCTGTCCCTGCTCTTCGCCCTACCCCTCGCCTGGCTCGCAGACCACTATGATTTCAGCGGAAAACGCCTGCTCTCTGGGGCACTGCTGCTGCCGATGATCCTGGCGCCCTTTGTCGGCGCCCTGGGAATGCAATGCATTTTTGGACGTTTCGGTGCTTTCAATATGCTGCTGCTGCGCCTGGGTATCATCGCTCCCGGTCAAGAACCCGACTGGTTTGCCGGCGGCTTTGCAGCGGTCGTTTTTCTGGAAGCATTGCATCTTTTCCCAATTCTGTATCTGAATATTGCGGCTGCTCTGGCCAATATTGATCCGGCCATGCTCGAGGCATCCGCCGATTATGGCTGTGTGGGTTTCCGGCGTTTCCGGCGCATCACACTGCCACTGGTCATGCCCGGGATTTTTGCTGGCGGAACGCTGGTTTTCATCTGGTCCTTCACCGAACTGGGTACCCCGCTGATGCTGAATTACGGACGCACCACTGCCGTGCAGATATTTTCCGGACTCAATGAGCTGGGGCGCAACCCGATGCCCTACGCGCTGGTGGCGGTCATGATGCTGTTTTCAGCAAGCGCCTATCTGCTGGCAAAATTCTGGTTTGGCAGAAGCAGTTATGCAATGAGCAGCAAAGCCGGACATGGATCAAGCGCAATCCGACTGCGTGGCTGGAAAAACGCACTGGTGGTTCTTTGTTTTGCCTTCATCGGCCTGTTCAGCATCCTGCCACATCTGGGTGTCGTCGGCATGGCCTTCGGGCGAAGCTGGTACCGCACGATTCTTCCCTCTAATCCCGGCCTGCAGCATTTTCAGGCTGCTCTGGGTCACAGTCTGACTATTCCCAGCATCAGCAACAGCATGCGCTATGCTGTACTGGCCCTGCTGCTGGCCCTGGCCCTGGGAACCTTCGCCGCCTATGTCATCGTCCGCGGTAAAGGCAAATGGCGCTGGCTGCTGGACTGTTGCACGATGCTGCCGCTGGCAGTGCCCGGTCTGGTGCTCGCTTTCGGCTATCTGGCCATGTCCCAGAAAGGACACCTGTTCCATTTTCTCGATCCAGTACAGAATCCCACGATTCTGCTGGTCATCGCCTATGCCGTGCGGAGACTGCCCTATATCGTGCGTGCCGCAGTCGCCGGCCTGCAGCAGACTTCCGTCAGCTTTGAGGAAGCAGCAGCCAGCCTCGGCGCGACACCGCTGACTGCCTTCCGGCGCATTACGATGCCGCTGATTGCGGCCAATCTGATCGCCGGCAGCATCCTGACCTTCAGTTTTGCCATGCTGGAAGTTTCCGACTCCCTGATCCTTGCCCACAAGGCAGCCTTCTTTCCGATCACCAAAGCCATCTATGAACTTTCCTCCCTGCTGGGTCAGGGACAGGCACTTGCCTCCGCACTCGGACTCTGGACGATGCTCTTCCTCGGAATCTCCATGCTGACCGCATCCAGCCTCCTAGGCAAGCGCATGGGAGCCATCTTCAGAGCCTAAACAGCCCCACGTTCATTTTTTTAACAACGAAAAAACACAAAAAAACACGAAGTTTTTTTAATGGTTGCTGCTTTGACGGATGAGACCGCTTGTAAAAAATTCACGATGGGGCTGTCGATTTACCGCAGATTTAGTTTGTTGTCACTTTTTGTTGCGGGTGTTAACTCATCATAGACTGCCTTGACTGCCGCCACATGCGCTGACAAAGAATATTTTTCCGCGACCGCCCGCGCGGCATTGGCAGCTTTGAGATATTTGTTTTCTTCATGCCAATCCAGAATAGCAGCTGACAGTGCTTCTGCTTGTGGCGGGCAGAGACTGCCGACCGACTGTCCTCGTAGGATTTCCGCCGGGCCGGCGCCATCAACCGCCACGACCACTTTACCTTGTGCCAGAGCTTCGACCAAGACCCGCCCGAAAGGTTCCTCCTCTGCACAGGAAACCAGAATGTCCGTAGCGGCAATCTGTTCGGCAGCACTGCCGGGATGATCGATAATTTCAACCCTGTCCTGCAATCCCAGCTGATTGCGCTGCTGTTCAATTCGGCGGCGTAATTCTGCTTCCGTTGCATTGCGCACTCGTCCCCGGATCACCGCATGCACATTGGGCAGCTTTCTGGTCAGGCAGTGCATCGTCGCAAGAAACAGGGCATGATTTTTCCATGCGACAAAATCGGCTACCAGCAAAACAGTGAATGGATGTGACGAATCCCCGTTTTTCGTTTCCGTCGGATTCCATGGTGACAGTGCGAAGCCATTGGGGATAATCCGGATTCGTTCCGGTGCAAGGAGTCCCTGCCATTTTTCAGCCACGGCAGTTGAAATGGCAATCACCTTCTGCAGGCGCTTGGCCAGGATGCGCGGCAACAGTGCCGGGCAGCGGATATCGCGATCATGCAGCAACACAGGAATGTCTGCTAAACGCCCCCGCGACAGCAGCAGCAGTGAACGCAGACAGTTGGCATGAATCAGCGTCGGCTGAAATTCCTGCAGAGCAGACTCCCAAACCACCTGGAACTGCCGGTGATCAATGGCATATTGACAGGCTCCTGAAAAGCTGAAGGGCCAATGCCTGGCGCTAAAGGATCGACAGGGAATCCCATGCTGCCGCGCACGCTCGATCAACCCCCCTGTACTGGCATCCGCACACAACAGCATGACGGGAATCCCCTCCCCCGCCAACGCCTCGGCCAGGCTCCAGATACTCTCCTGAGCCCCGCCGCAAAATGGCGAACAATCCAACAATAAAATGCGTTTACTTTCTGACATGAGAATTTTTCGGCAAAGTGGCCGTTGCCCTGCTATAGTGCAGACAACGCCCGGATTCAGTGCGGAATCCACCAATTGTCGGCCATCTTAATGCTCACAACCATGGCATGCTCTTTGCTACATTAAAAGGATGTGCTTTTAAGCTTTCGATGAAATATAGTGTATGAGTTGCAAAAAGACAGATTTTTTTACTTTGATTGAGTTGCTCACGGTGATTGCGCTGATTGCTCTTCTGGCTGGACTGCTATTGCCGGCGCTCAGCAAAGCCCGTGCAAAAGCGGTGGCGGCCTCCTGCAGCAATCTGCTCAAACAGTATGGTATTGCCACCTCCATTTACGCAATGACCTGGGATGATTATCTGCCGGATGTGCAGACCTATCTGAAACCCGAAAGCGGCTTTGTCGAGGCCTTTGCGAGTTCACAGGGCGGCAGTCTGCCGGAGAAGATTACCCGCTGCCCCGGCGATGGCAGCACGCAGGTCCTGGGGCGTCTGGGAATTTCGCAGCAAACTGCGACGGACTTACCGGTTTCCTATGGCGGCAGCGGCAATATGCTGTCCAATTCCCGCAGCGGGCGTTCAACCGGCTATGTCGTCGATTTTGTCAAAGTGGCGGATTCACGGCTGAAGCGGCCTTCCAAATCAATCACCTGGTGTGATTACCAGAAGCAGGCCGGGGATGAGCATGTCGGCTTTTATCCGGCGATCCCTTTGTCGAAAGCCGATCGCAGCAGCCTTGGCAATATCGCTTTCCGGCATCAGCGTTGCTGCAATGCTGTCTATCTCGATGGCCATTGCGGTTTTGTGCGCATGAATGCGAATATCATGCTGCAAGATGGCGGCCATAATCTGGCGCAAGGACATACCTGGGATCCTCCTTGCAATACGCAATATCCCTTCGGACCGCGTCCCGCAAATGTCAGCATGGGGGTCAGCGAAAACCCATGTGTAACGTACCAATAAAAAGTGGCGCAAGCGGCCCGCTTGCGGTGGTGATGATACCATATCCCTTTCATGAAAACTAAGCGGGTTCTGGACACTTTACTAAATCAAGCATGTAAATTTAAAATTTCCATAGTCTGACAGTACACAATGACCATCGCAACCGGGACGGTTACGCCACTTTTTAAAACCTCCCAAAGACAACTATGACCAATCCATTACAAATTGAGCATCTGGTGAAAAGCTTCCCGGCAGGCGGTGAGCAGGTTTCCGTATTGCGGGACATTTCTCTGACAGCCCGGAAAGGTGATTTCATTGCTATCATGGGGCCATCGGGTTCCGGAAAAAGCACGCTGCTGCACTGCATTGCCGGACTGACCGGCTGTGATGCCGGGCGTGTCCTGATCGACGGCGAAGAAACCAGCCATTGCAACGATCTCCATATGACCGCATTGCGACGCCGTAAAATCGGTTTTATTTTCCAGGCTTTCAACCTGCTCCCCAATCTGCCGGTGCTGGACAATATCTGCCTGCCGCTGTTTGCCGATGGTCAGAAACCCGATCCAAAGC
>JAQVUB010000252.1 GCA_028699735.1 Lentisphaeria bacterium
GCTATGAGATCGAACAGGCTTTCCGGCAATTCTATCTGGAACAGACCGGTCGAAAAGTATCCCTGGACTGGCGCTCGGTCGGCGGAGCCAGCGAAATCATCCGCTATCTGAGCAGCGCCTATACCGCAAATTTCCGGGATTTCTGGGTGAATGAAAAAAAACAGGAATGGAGCGAGGAACTCGCGCTGGCTCTGCTCAATCCAAAGACTGCAGCGGAATCCCCGCACTGGGCGGCGCGGCAGGCTTTTCTGCGAAGTGACACCAGCATTGGTATTGACTTGTTTTTCGGGGGCGGGCAGTATGATTTCAACAAGCAGGCCAAGGCTGGTACGCTGGTACCCTGCGGCGTCCGGGAACGGCATCCGGAATGGTTTGAGGGGAAACACCCGGTGCTGATGGAAAAGCTGGGGGGTGAAATCTGGTATGACCGGGATGATCGTTACTACGGAGTTTGTTTTTCGTCGTTTGGCATCTGTGTCAATGTGCATCGTTTGGAACAACTTGGTTTTGATTGCAGTGATGGCAGCCCGCTGACCAGCTGGCGGCAGCTGGCCGATCCTCGCCTGATCAAGGCTATCGGTCTGGCTGATCCGTCAAAAAGCGGTTCGATCAACAAGTGTTTTGAGATGCTGATACAGCGCCAGATGCAGGATACCATGCAGAGACTGCATGATGATCAGGCTGCCGGGCGCCTCAGCAGGCAGCAGGCTCTTGACCAGGCATGGGAGGATGCCATCAATCTGATTAAACAGATCGGCGGCAATGCCAGTTATCTGACCTTCGCCGCCAGTAAAGTCCCGGTCGATGCCGCGCAGGGACAAATCGCAGCAGGCATGTGCATCGATTTCTACGGAAGGTCGCAGGCAGAATGGGCCAATCGCCTGAAAGGAGAGACTCTGATGCAGTTCCAAACGCCGGCGGCGGCTTCGACGGTATCAGCGGATCCCGTCGGTATTTTGCGTGGGGCTCCCAATCCCAAGCTGGCTCGCATCTTTGTCGATTTTCTGCTCAGCGAGCGTGGACAGCGCCTGTGGAATTATCGCGCTGGTACGCCGGGGGGGCCGCAGAAATACACCCTGCACCGTTTGCCGGTGCGACGGGATGTTTACACGCAGCAGGATCGCCTTCGCATGAGTGCACCGGATGCGGATCCCTTTGAACTGGCGGGTGCTTTCGAGTATCAGGGCGCGTGGACCGGGCCGCTTTTCGATGTGATGCGGATTCTGATCCGGGTAATGGTCATTGATTGCGAGCAGGAACTGCAGCAGGCCTGGCGGGCAATTTGCTCAGCCGGCGGTCCGGATAAAGTTCTGGAAGCCATGGAAGCTTTCAACCAGCTTCCGTTTGCGCATCATCAGGCCGGTGAAATAGCCAATGCCTTGCGCAACGCGGAAGGTCAGGCCAATACCACACGCGAATGGGGAGTTTTTTTCAGAACCCGTTTCCGGGAGGCTGCCCGCTTGGCGGCGATCTCTGCAAAGGGCACGGAATCTTGAGAGCAGGGTAAAGCGTCCGTTATGCTGGTAACGGAGGGCTTTTCGTTGTTCAAAAAATACTTTGGCAGACCAAACTGGGATTGAGAATGAAGAATCAGGAAACCATGACGGCGGTGACTCGCACGCTTTTATTGCGCGGCATGTTTATCCGGCATGGCCTATTGCTGATATTAAGCAGCTGTTTCCATATCATTCTGCTTTTTCCGCAAAAACAGAATCCGGATATTTTCGGTTCGGAAGGGATTTTGTTTTTGCCCTTCGAGTACTGGTTATGCGGAACTCTGACGCTGGGTTGTGCGGGCTTCCTGTTCCAGAGCCTGCTGCGAATTTATCAGCATGCGAGGGGAAAAGATTTATCCGGAACCTCGGGTTTGAGCGATCTTTTCTATTTCAGCGTGTTCCCCCTCCCGCTGTATCTGCTGACTTTTCCAGCACACGTTTTTTCTTCGTCGCTGGGGCTGATCGTCTGCGTGATTCAAGGCTACTATGTGGTCTTGTCCGGCACCGATGCAAAATCCCGCCTGCAATCCTGGGTTTTGCGGCAGAGCCAGCGTGAGAAGCGGATGGAGCTGCTGGTAACCCCTG
Source organism: Lentisphaeria bacterium (assembly GCA_028699735.1). GTDB lineage: Bacteria > Verrucomicrobiota > Lentisphaeria > Oligosphaerales > Oligosphaeraceae > JAQVUB01. The sequence goes on from JAQVUB010000252.1 coordinate 2,082, forward strand.
AGCTGCTGCTGCTCTGCCTGATGGCGCTTGCCGGGCTTTTCTTCCTGTTGCTGCTACGGCTGACGCAACCGTTTGAAAAGGCCGGCATTCAGGCCAATATGCTGCTGATTTATTCTACAACCAGCTTTTTCCTAATCCTGGCGCTCGAACTCAATGTGTGCCGCTTTCTCTTTCGGCAGGCCAAAGATTTTGCCAGCAGGCAAGCGGATTCTGTCCGCACCTGGCGTTTTTATCTGTCTCGCACCTTGCCCTGGAGTTTCTGGACAGGCATCCTTGTTTTGCTGCTGGCAATCTTTGCTTTGACACAATTGCACTGGTGGCAGTTTTGGCATTGGGGAATTTTGCTGCACCAGTTTTTTGGCTACCTTTTTTTGCGTAGCATTCTTGGGCGTCCTAACCTGATTTGGAAATGGCTGCTGGAAACCCCAGGCCAGATGCTGGTCACTAGCTTTCTCGTGTTGATTTTTGGCGGGGCGGCCTTTCTCAATCTGCCGGTCTGTTCCAGTTCAGGTGCGAGTCTTGGCATTCTGAACAGCCTGTTCACCGCCACCAGTGCGGTCTGTGTTACCGGTTTGACTGTGCTGGATGTCTCGACTGCGCTCAGCACAACCGGGAAAGTAGCTCTGGCAGTGCTGATTCAACTGGGAGGGCTCGGGATCATGTCTCTATCAACGTTTATTGCCATGCTTCTGGGGCGTAAACTGGGGCTGTTTGGCAATGCCGCGATGCGCCAGAGCATTGGTGAAGAGCACAGCCGGCAGGCCAAAAGGCTGCTGTCCATCATTGTCCTGGGCACCTTTACCATTGAGGCGGCAGGCACCTTCCTGCTGACCCGTTTTTATCAGCGAACTTTCGGCTGGGATTATCTGCGCAGTCTTGGTCATGGTGCCTTTATGAGTATCAGCGCCTTCTGTAATGCAGGGTTTTCGCTGCATTCAGACAATTTGATGAGTTTTGCGCAGAAGCCATTCATGTTACTGGTGATTTCCGGCCTGCTGATTAGCGGCGGCCTCGGCTTCGCGGTGCTGATTAATGTGTTTAAATTCTTTTTTGACCGTCGCAAACTGCCGTTGGGAGTTTATGAGCGCATGGTGCTGCTGACCACCCTGTTACTCTGCAGCTGTGGTTTTCTCCTGTTTTACCTTTTTGAAAATGATTCGCTGCTGAGCACACTGTCTTTTTCAGATCGCCTCTGCAACGCCTGGTTTCAGGCGGTGACTCCCCGTACGGCGGGATTTAACAGCCTGGATATGACGCAACTGCAATCGAGCAGCCGGCTTTTGCTGATGCTGCTGATGTTTATCGGCGGCAATTCAGCATCGACAGCAGGTGGTGTAAAAGTCGGCACGGTTTCATTAATGTTGATGACTTTGCATGCTTGGTTAAGAGGGCGTAACCGGGTGGTAATCGGCCGTCGCAGCATCGCACCCGGAATTATTCAGCAGGCTACCACAGTTCTTCTGCTGACCGGCGGAATTGTCCTGGGGGGAACATTATTGCTGACGGTCTTGATGCCGCAGGCACGTCTCGATGATGTGTTTTTTGAAGTGGTTTCAGCAATGGGAACGGTTGGCCTATCAACGGGTTTGACCGGCAGCCTCAACGCCAGCGGCAAGTGGCTGATCATCTTTCTGATGTTCCTGGGGAGGGTGGGGCCGGTAACCTTCCTGCTGACCCTCCGTACCGCCAAAACCGGAAATATCGATTACCCGCCAACCAGATTCCTGATCGGATAAAAAAAATCAGAATCGGCATCCTGGAGAAAGGTCTGTTATGGACAAAAACAAGCAAATCACGATTATCGGGGTTGGGACATTCGGGTTGGAGATTGCCTTGTCACTGATGCGTTCGGGGGTTACTGTTTGTGCGATTGACAGTGACCCGGAAATCATAGACCTTATTCGTGAACAGGTGAGCCTGGCCATGGTTATGGATGCAACCCAGAAACAAGCCCTGCTTGAAGCTGAAATTCAGGAAGTCGATACCGTGGTGGTGGCAATCGGAGCGGGCAGCCTGGAAAACAGTATCTTGACCACTGCCCTGCTCAAGGAGGTCGGCGTCGAAAATATCATTGCACGGGCGACCAGCGAACTGCATGAACGGATTCTGCGGCAGGTCGGAGCCAGCATGATCGTCAACCCGGAACGGGAAATGGGAGTGCGGGTGGCCAAACATATCGTCCGTCCGGGCTTTATGGAGATGATTTCCCTGCCGGGAGGAGCCTGCATTGCACAAATTCCTCTGCCGGATGGCTTTGCGGAACACACCCTCGAAGAACTCGGAGTCCGGAAACGTTTCAATCTGAATGTCCTGGGGATCCAGCGCCCGAAGAAAGCGCAGGCGGAATCCGAAGGTCAGCAGCTGCTTAGTCTGGACAGCAAAGCTCTGTGGAATTACAAAAAAAATTTGGGAGTGGCCGGAGTGGCGGAAGATAGCCGCGTCATTATGAACATCTCACCGACACAGGATCGTTTCAAAAGCGGCGATATCCTCCTGGTCATGGGCAAAGAAGACGATATCAATAAACTTTTCAATACGTAAAAAGTAGCGCAACCGTCCCGGTTGTGATTGTCATCCAGGGGCCAGGGGACAGGGCACAGGGGGAGTGGTGCGAAGTGCGGAGATGGCCGTCCGACCCGTCCGACCCGTCCGACCCGTCCGACCCGTCCGACCCGTCCGACCCGTCCGACCCGTCCGACCCGTCCGACCCGTCCGACCCGTCCGACCCGTCCGACCCGTCCGACCCGTCCGACCCGTCCGACC